>JBAXMT010000164.1:0-5321 GCA_037134135.1 Methylococcaceae bacterium
AAGTTGAAAGCGCACAACGTGTGATGCGAATTGAATTATTGCGCGAACTTGACCGTTTAGATGAACATTTAGCATTTCTAGCAACTGTTGGTTCAACTAGCCCTTATGTGGGTTTGTTCGGCACAGTTTGGGGAATTATGAATTCATTTATGGCGTTAGGAAACGTGAAACAAGCCACACTCGCGCAAGTTGCACCTGGTATTGCGGAAGCGTTGATTGCCACTGCGATTGGTTTATTTGCCGCGATTCCCGCTGTTGTCGCGTACAACCGTTTTTCAACCCGTTTGGACAGATTGACGGGGCGTTATGAATTATTCGTTGAAGAATTCATCGTATTATTGCAAAGACAGGCGCACAGCAAATGAACGTAAGCAATAAAAAAGCGGGTCGTCGTCGTCCGATGGCTGAAATTAACGTCGTGCCGTATATCGACGTGACGTTGGTTTTGCTCATTATTTTCATGATTACCACGCCGATGTTGCAATCGGGCGTGGAAGTCGATTTGCCCAGAGCGCAAGCGGCGATGATTGATCAAAAAGATGATACGCCGCCGTTTATTATTTCGATTCAAAATGCGGACGGTGCGGGCAAGTATTTTATTAATGTAGGCGATGGCGAAGATGAACCAGTTGAATTAGAACAGATTTATCCGCGTATTGAGACGGTCTTGAAAAATAAACCCACTACGCAAATTTTGATTAACGCGGATAAAAATATCGATTATGGTACGGTCGTTGTGACAATGGCAGCGTTGAAAAAAGCGGGCGTGCCGACAGTTGGCTTAATGACTAAATCAGATGATTAACAGATTCAATGTCTAATCAAAAATTTTCAAAACCGTTTTTATTGGCGTTAGCGTTTCATTTGACGCTATTGGCGTTGTTTGGGCTGAGTGCAATTTATAAACCTGCGCCTCCTCCGCCACCGCCTGAACCTGAAATTATTCACGCAACAATGGTGGAATTGAATCCGCCGGCGGTGAAACCAGAAGTGCCAGTTGAAAAACCTGCGCCAATCCCAGAACCGCAACCGCTTCCGCCTGTTGAAGAACCTAAAAAAGTGGAACCACCAAAGCCGATTGAGCCGCCTAAAAAAGTAGAACCACCAAAGCCAATCGTTGAACCTAAAAAGGTAGAGCCACCGAAACCAGTCGAGCCACCAAAAGTCGAACCTAAAAAGGTGGAGCCGCCAAAACCTGTTGAGCCACCAAAAGAAGATTTAGCGAAAAAAGCAGCAGCAAAAGCAGAAAAAATTGCCGCTGAAAAAGCAGAAGCGCAAAAAGTGGAAGATGCCAAAAAAGCGATTGAGCGCGTAAAATCAAAAGAAGCTGAAGACGCTAAAAAAGCGGAGCATGAAAAAGAAGCTATTGAAAAAGCCGAAGCTAAAAAGGCTGAAGAAAAAGCAAACGCTAAAGAATTAGCTGAAAAAGAAAAAGCAGAAAAATTAGCAGCCGAGAAAGCGGATGCTAAAAAGGCGGCTTTGAAAGAAGCGGCTGAAAAAGAAAAAGCAGAAAAGTTAGCTGCGGATAAAGCGGAAGCGAAAAAAGCAGAAATTGATGCTAAAAAAGCCGCTGAGGTTGATGCCAAAAAAGAAGCCGCTAAAAAAGCAGAAGCAGAAAAATTAGCGGCGGATAAGGCGGCAAAACAAGCCGCCGAAAAAGCTGAAAATGCCGCGAAGCAAGCCACTGATAAAGCCGCAAAAGATGCAGCTGCAAAAGCCGATGCCGAACGAGCTGCAAATGAAAAAACACGCGCCGACGCATTAGCAAAACAAGCTGCTGAACGTGAAGCCGCAAATCAAGCGAGAATTGAAGCTGCCAGACAAGAAGCCGCCGCCGCAAATGCTAGAGCCGCTGCAGCTGCGTCGGCAAATGCTCAAGCTGAAATGATTGCAAAAGCAAAAGATGCAATTCAAAAGAAAGTGCGTAGCAAATGGTTTAAACCACCTGTAGACAGCAATTTAAAATGCACGGTTCGTGTAAGATTATCGTCAGATGGTTCAGTAATTGACGTAGAAATTGTCAAAAGTAGTGGTGACGAGGTTTTTGACCAATCTGTAGAAAATGCAGTGAACAGTTCATCGCCGTTACCCGTACCATCAGACAAAGAATTGTTTGCAAGAGAGTTCAAATCATTTACGTTTAATTTTAAGTTTGAATGAAACCGTTAAAAAAGAAGGTATCCCGTGAATTTATTTAAAAAACTGGTTTTAGCGTCTGCAATTGGCGCATGTTTCGCACCAACTGTGAATGCTGAAATGTCGATTGAAATTACAGAAGGTATTGAAAGTGCGATGCCGATTGCGATTGTGCCGTTTGCATCACAAGGTGTGCCATTAGATGTGAGCAGCGTGGTCGATTCGGATTTGACGCGTAGCGGCTATTTCAAAACCTTATCGCCACAAAATATGCCCTCCAAACCCTCGTCTGCTGATGGAATCAATTTTCCTAGTTGGCAATCGATTGGACAAAATTACATTGTGATTGGGCGTGTTCAACCGAATGGCGGTTCATATAACGTTGAATTTCAATTGTTTGATGTGGCAAACGGTTCGCAATTATTGGGCTATCGAATGACTTCGTCAGCAAATGATTTGCGTAAAACTGCACATCATATTAGCGACATGATTTATGAAAAATTGCTTGGTAAAAAAGGGGTATTTAGCGGGCGAATTGCTTACATTACGACGACACGTCAAGGTACACAAAGCAATCATAAACTAATCGTTGCAGATGCCGACGGTGCAAATGCACAAGCAATTGCGACATCAATTGAACCGTTAATGTCACCCGCGTGGTCGCCTGATGCAAAACGAATTGCTTATGTTTCGTTTGAACATAAAACAGCTTCTGTCATTACGCAAACATTAGCGACGGGACAACGTGAGCGTGTTGCTGAGTTCCCTGGTATTAATGGCGCACCTGCGTGGTCGCCTGACGGTTCAAAAATCGCGGTTACATTGTCCAAAGATGGCAGTCCTGATATTTATATTTTGGATTTAGGTTCGCGCAATGTCACTAAATTAACCAAAAACAGAGCGATTGATACTGAACCAACATGGTCGCCTGATGGTAGAAATATCGTTTTCACTTCAGATCGTGGCGGTAAACCGCAGTTATATTCGATTCCTGTGCAAGGCGGAGAAGAAAAGCGAATTACATTTAGCGGCAGTTATAATGCTCGAGCGAGTTTTTCACCCGATGGTAAATTTATTACAATGGTTCACGGTAATGGTGGTGATTATCGAATCGGTGTGATGGAAGTAAACTCGAAATCCATTAGCGTTTTAACTTCGGGACCTCTCGATGAATCACCGAGTTTTGCACCGAATAGTGACATGGTTTTGTATGCGTCACGCAAAGGAAATACAGGTTATTTATCCGCCGTTTCTATCAATGGTAGAATGCAGCAACGACTCGTTTTTGATAGTTCTGAAGTTCGCGAACCAGCTTGGTCGCCCAAATAAACATTTTTTAACCCTTAAAATTTAGGAAAAATAAGTATGAAATTTACAAAAACTTTGGCAGCAATCGCTATCGTAAGCACATTGGCTTTAACAGGTTGTAGCTCTGATGAAGAAAAAGATGCCAGTTTGACTGACGGCAGTTTAAATGGCGGCATGAACGACGCATCTGTTAGTGGTTTAGGCGACGGTTCTGGCATGGGTAGTGGCGGTCGTTTTGGTGCAAACGGTGGTAAATATGGCGCACGCGGCGCAAATGGTTTGCCGCCTGAATTTAGTGATCCAAATAATCCGCTTTCAAAACGCACGATTTATTTCATGCTCGACAGCAGCCAAGTTCAACAAGATTTCGTTTCTGTCATTGCTGCTCATGCTCGTTATTTGTTGGCAAATCCTAGTCAGCACATTGTTTTAGAAGGTAATGGCGACGAACGTGGTTCACGCGAATACAACATTGCGCTCGGTGAACAACGCTCAAAAACAGTTGCGGGAATGTTAAAAGCACAAGGTGTTTCTGAAAGCCAACTCGGTATCGTTAGTTATGGTGAAGAAAAACCTGTTGCCATGGGACACGATGAATCGTCTTGGGAATTAAATCGTCGCGTTGAACTTGCTTACTAAAATGAAAAAACTTCCTGCGCTTTTACTTTTCTGCGTTAGCAATGTTGTCTTGGCAGATTCACTTGCCCCCGTGATTGATAATTCAAATTATCCAATGGGAGTATCTACTCAAACGCCCGTTGCAGTGAGTGCGCCGATGAACAGCACGTTTGAATTGATGACACGTTTGGACGAAGCGCAGGTTGAAATTCAACAATTGAATGGCAAACTCGAAGAACAAGCGAACACGATTGCCGAATTGAAAAAGAAGCAATCGGCGATGTATGCCGATTTTGATGACCGTTTGCAGCAAGTTGAAAATAAATCAAGTGGTGCGAAACCCGCTGCTTCGACTGAAATTCCAGCACCCGCTGTAAAAGAATCTGAACCTGCAACACCTGCCTCAAGTTCAACACCACCAGCAGCAAGTGGTTCACAATCGCCATATCAAGAAGCGTTTGCGACATTTAAAAATGGTCAAGTTGCTGAAGCAATTAACCAATTTAATGCGTTATTAGCTAAAGACCCAACGAATCAGCTCGCCAATAACGCGCAATTTTGGTTGGGCAAAGCCTATCGCGTTAACAAAGATTCTAGTGCTGCAAAACAAGCCTTTAATACGCTGTTAACAAAATATCCAACCAGCCAAAAAGTTCCAGAAGCTCTTGTTGATTTAAGTAGTATCGAAATTGAACAAAAAAATCCTACAAAGGCGAAAGAGTATTTAATTCGTGTGATTACCGATTTTCCAAGCTCAAAATCGGCGGAAGTTGCCGCAAAAAAATTGCAGCAACTTAACGGCACAACTGCACAATGATAAGAATTAGCGAAATTTTTTATTCTTTGCAAGGCGAATCAAATACTGTTGGATTGCCAACGGTTTTTGTACGATTAACAGGTTGTCCGTTGCGTTGTAATTATTGCGATACCAGTTATGCGTTTTCGGGTGGTGTGAAAATGTCGCTCGCCAATATTCTTGCCGAAATCAAAAAATATGATTGCAAAACAGTTTGTGTCACAGGCGGTGAGCCATTGGCTCAACCCGAATGTTTAGATTTATTAACAAAATTAGCAGACGAAAATTTTAACGTTTCACTCGAAACCAGTGGCGCGTTAGACGTTTCAAAAGTTGATAGTCGAATCGTGAAAGTCATGGATTTAAAAACACCCAGTTGCGGCGAAGTCGAAAAAAATCGTTATGAAAATATTGAGTTTTTGAATGCACAAGATCAAGTGAAATTTGTGATTGCAGACGACAA
>JBAXMT010000165.1:0-5296 GCA_037134135.1 Methylococcaceae bacterium
AAAAACCCGATTACGTTTTCAAAGACGGCGAAGTCGTGGTGATTGATGGCAAAGTGGTTCACACGAAATGGGGAACAACACACATCGTCAAACCCGATTATGACAAATCTATCGAAAAAGATTTAAAAGCGTATTTCGATAAATATCTCACGATGAAAGTCGATAATTTCAAAATGAGCGACGACGAAATTACCGAAGATGGACGCGGTAGTTTGACTGTGCATGACTTGAAAGCGGTCGCGTAAATTTTTTCAAAAACCAAAGCGCGTTGATAAATTCAACGCGCTTTTTTCGTTTAACCTTTTGCAAAAAATGCTCATGACAGAAAACCGCCTCATCGAATTAGAAATCAAAGCCGCGTATCAAGACGATTTATTGCAAACGTTGAACGATATTATCGCCACGCAACAGCAACAAATTGATCGTCTCGAACGCGCCTATAAAACCATTCACGAACGAGTTGATAATTTGGCTTCAAAATCGCCTGACGATGCGTCGCTACAGCATGAACTTCCGCCGCATTATTAAAATTCGATGCTGATTCGGTTTGCATTTTGGATGATGTTGCTGTGTTTGCCAGTTTTTTTGCTGGCGAAAATATTGCTGATTTTTACCTTTATAATTTTCGCCGCTTTTGCTACGCAATTAGCGGCTTTTTTATTATTGGCAGCATTTGGTGTGTTAATTTTCGCGGGATTATTCGGCATTTTTCAACGTATTTGGCGTGCAGCACGGCATTATTTTTCTGTGGAACAAAATGAAAAACGTCAGTTTCTATTTATAAAAAACACCCATTCAAATCAAAAACGATTGTTTCATTTTCAACGACTGCAACTGAATTATTTCAACGAACGGCAACGTAAAAAACTCCTCGAAAAAAATAATCAGCAACACATTAACGCGCTTTCGGCGGCTATTGAACGAGATTTACAGCGAATTAAACACCACGTTTCTAAAGACTATTTTTCACAACTACAAGCAGAAAATCACCGTTATCGAGCGAAACAAAATGAACAGGCTCTGTTAAAATTACATCACAAAATAGCAACCATAACTGGCAAATAACTATGTTGAAAGATTGGCTTTTAAATATCCTCACGACGATTCACGAACTGAAAAGCAAAAATTTAACGTGGCAACGTGACAATCAAGGCAAAGAAGCCACGTTAAAACAAGCGAAAGTATTGGCTGAAAAAGCGATGATTGCTGAACTTAGAAAACGTAGTCAGCAGTTAAAACATGAATTAACGATTCTGCAAACGCAGCACACCGCAGAATTATTGATGTTTAAAACGAAGTGCAAACAAGATGTGAAAGATTATAAACAATATCTCGCCTCACTCGACCAGCTCAAACATTCGATTCAAAGCAGTTACACACATTTACCCGAAGCGGTAGCGTTCACGATTCACCATCATGCGAAATACTTACTCAATGAAATGTGGGAAACTACGAATTTTGAAGAAAAAATGCGTCGCGAAATTCAGTTAATTCGTTTTATGTCTACAGTTCACGAAGATGCGCGATTGTATTTGGAAGGCGAAAGCAAAGATATTTTGCCCGAAAAAACACTCACGTTTATTGAAAAAAGTTAAAGCCTTCAGCAAATCTGGAGGCTTTAAAATATGAACCGCTAAACCAACTTAAAAGAACCCACTTCTTGCACTAAATTTTTCATCATCGTTTCAGCTTGAAAAATATAATTTCCGCCAAACAAATTAAGATGATTTAAAACATGATAAAGATTGTAAAGATGCTTACGGGTTTGATAACCGCTATCTAATTCCCAGACATCGTTATAAGCCGCATAAAAATCACGTCCAAATCCACCGAATAATTCTGTCATCGCTAAGTCGGTTTCTCTGTCACCAAAATAACACGCTGGGTCAAACACAATAGGATTATCACCTATCGTCGATGCCACATTTCCCGACCACAAATCACCATGAAGCAATGAAGGTGACGGCGTATAGCCTTGAAAAAAGTCCGCTAATCGCTCAATTAACAATCCTCCCACCGCTGCTAATTGTTTGCCATATCCCTTGGAAATAGCGAGTTGTAATTGAAAATCTAAACGCAATTTGTGCCAAAACCTAATCCAATCTTTGGTTTGCGAATTAAGCTGTATCGTTGAGCCAATCGTGTTATCAATATGCCAGCCAAAATAAGGTTGCGGCTTCAAATGTAATTCCGCTAATTGTTGTCCCAATAGGCGTTTTGATAACGTTGTAAATCGATTCAACTCAATATATTCCAGCACCAAAAAACTTATTTTATCTGTGTTGCCACAAAGCACAGGGCGAGGAACGGAAACGGTGTTTGTTTGTGCTAAGGCTTGTAAACCCGCAAATTCCGCTTGAAACATATTAAGCATTTGTGGGCGATTCAGTTTCACAAAATAACTTTTCGATTTACCTTCAAACTTAAAAGCAGAGTTAATATCACCGCCCGAAATAGCGTGTATTGCTTGAATATGAAAGTCTTGTTTTGTTGTTAAACAAATTTGCTCTGCAACCACTTTCAACGTTTCACTGTGAAATCGAGTCATTTCTACAACCTGACTTTTTGGGGATTTGTTTTATATGTTTGTCGCATACCGTCAACCGTTAATTGCAAATCGTAAAGCTCCTTTCGGTGTCTTATAACGCCTATAATCGATTGTTGATACAAATCTGGAAGTTGTTTAAATGTTCTCATGATTTCTTTGAATTCTTTGCTAGTACACATATCATCATCTCCATTTGTCGATAAATTATTTTTCTAATAACTGTGCATATTAAAATAACTTTTGAAATTAAAAAATTTCAATATATTTCATAGGGATATTCGCACGGGGTGGGGTAAATTGCATATAAAACAAATAGTTACAATTAAAAATAAAACTTATTTTTGAAATTAAACATCGAAAAACACTCAAAATTTTATTACGTTAAAAAATTCGTATAAAAAAGGCACGATAGTTCGTGCCTTTTTTATTTTTTGTTTGAACTGATGTTATTTGAAACTGATTTGTAGCGCGTTTAACGCATTAACACAATCAGGCGTTGCTTGTAATTCCGTGTTGCCCGATTCGCCACGACATTCGTTGTTTTTAGCTTGGGCAGCTTTGATGTTTGCGGTGTACCAGCCAACCGTTTTTGGTTCGTTAGATTTTGAATCGGCAACGCTCACTTGCTGAAATGCAATAATAGCGGTTAATGCAGAAATACCAGCAGCAATAATAATTTGGTTTTTGTTCAATTTTTTCATTTTATGTTCTCGATTGGAAGTTGAAAAGTTCAAACCTGTAAACCGACAAATTCACAAGTTGCTAATAGTCTAATCGTAGATTTAACACTTGAAAATGTGACAAATCGTCGCGTGACAAAATGTCACGCGACGATTTGTCGCACTTTTTAATGATTTTTTGAAACGGGGAAAGTTAGGTAATGATTAAACTAACGCAAAGCTGATAACCTTTTTCACGATGATTTCTAATGCTATTTTTAAAACCAATTTTTGTTAATTTTTGTTTTAAACGATAAATTCTCACGTTTAAATAAGATTTTGCGGCTTCTGAATCCATATCTTCATCAATAACTTCAAGTAATTGCCACGATTCAAGTTGCTGATTTTTTGCTTGGGCAAGTCTGGTAAGAATAATCGCCTCTGTTTCATTTACACCAATTTCCAAATCGTTACATCGTAAAATGAGATGTCCACTATCCAGTTTTAAATTTGTAACAATCATTTTTTCAGCTTGAATGCGCCTTGATAAAGCTAAAATCGACGCAGATAATTCTGAAAAGTTTGTCGGTTTTGTAAGATAAATATCCGCGCCACTTTCATAACCGAGAACCTTATCTTCTGCTTTATCGCGGGCGGTTAGCATAATAATTCCAACCAATGGATTCGCTTTACGAAGCCGTTTTGTTAAGCTAATGCCATCTTCTTCAGGTAAATTCAAATCAATAATAAACATATCGGCTTTTTGACTGATTGTTAACTCATCGACCTCTTCCGCACACGATAAGCCAATCGCCTTATGTCCAATTTTCTCTATCGTTTTGACAAGTATTACTCTTAATGACGTGTAATCTTCAATCACAACGACATTCATAAATCAGCCTTTTGCGTTGCGTCATTTGAATATGGGAATCGTAAAGTGAAACACACATAATTATCGTCGTATAAGTAAATAATTTCCCCTCCTAATAAATCAGTCATTGCTTTAACAATATACAATCCAAGCCCTGAGCCTATCTCATGATGCGCGGCTTTATTGCGATAATACTTGTGAAAAACTTTAGATTGATCTGGCGACCCCGCAAGTCCAATCTCATTCTGAACGGTAATGACTAAAAATTGTGATTTTTCAATATCAACGTCAATTTCAACATTAACAATGACTAAACTATTCGACGGACTATATTTGAGTGCGTTATCAATTAAATTCAATAAAATCGTATATATCAGTTGTCCATCGGTGTTGAATGTTAGCGACGAATCTACGTTAATGACCAGTCGATTAGATGCACTTACATTTTTTTTAATTTTTTCAAACTCGCTAAATAAATTGTGATTTTCAATATAAACTTCGACTTGTTGATCATTCAATTTTTCAGATTGTAAGCAACGCTGAACAAGATTTGTAATGTCTTGAACGACTTTATTTACGATAGAAACGATTTCATCAGATTCTGTAATTAAAGCCAATGCCAACTGTATTACCGCTAATAAATTTTTTAATTCATGTGCAAGAATGGTTATAAACTGACTTTGTTCTATGCGCCAAGCGTGTTCTTGATTGACCAATTGTTGTAATCGGATTTCATTTTTAGTGCGTTCACTCACATCTGTCAGCGACACAAGTAATGTCGAATCGTTATGAATAGATGAGTTGGGCTGGCAATCCATGTGAATATAGATTTCAGCAGAATTAGTCTGTTTTATTTTTAAAACGATGCTTTGTCGTTTGTTTTGTTTCATCGCGGCAATGAAAAAAAGATGCCATTTATCACTATTTTCTGGTGCTATAAAAGAAATAAAATGCTTATCCAATAATTTTTTGTTTGTCGATTCAAGTAATTCGGCAGCCGAAAAATTACTTTTGATAATCCGTCCTTGATGGTTGAGAGTCAGATAACCAATCGGTGCAAAATCATAAAGAATCGCATAACGATTTCGTTCCATCTGCAAGGTTAAATTTATCGCTCTAAGTTCCTCATTTTGCATTTCCAGTTCAATCTGATGGGTTCGTAATTCATGTTGCAATTCTTTTAATTCGTCAATGGTAGACATTTTTAAATCCTTTTTT
>JBAXMT010000166.1:0-5269 GCA_037134135.1 Methylococcaceae bacterium
GTTACAGTGTAACTTTGATTATCGCCACTTTGTGTCACTGTCATGACATTGTTATTACCTTCGATGGTGATATTAGAGCTGTCATCGTTACCTGATTGCAATAGGTCAACTTTGTTATTCACACCATCCACTAACGTAACACTATCATTATTGAAGCCTACTTGAGTCACGCTTACCAAGTTTCCATCGCCAATTACAAAAGCTCTTGATTCTTGTAGTGTTCCATATTGCTCAACATCAACTTTGTTATTACCGAGGTTACTTATTTCAGCGTAATTAGCGTCGCCTTCTTGCTTGATTGCCGTCGTGCTAATACCTACATATCCGCCAAAAAACGAATCAGTTGCTACATACTCTACTTGTTCAATAGTTGCGACATCGTTCGGTTCTGCATAAACATCAGAGAAAACAAAAAATAGACTCAGGTTCAACAAACTCCGAATTAGATATTTTCTAGCTATCATGAGGTAGACCGCCAATTGCATCATCTAAAAGATGAAGCAAAACAAATTCGTTGAACACAAGCTACGCCTATTTTTTGTAAAATACCAACTAATTTAGTTGGTATTTTGTTGATAGATTGTTTCCTATTTCGTGACTGATCGCTTTATTCAAATACCTAACGAAAAATTCTTTCACATTCCCTCGATTGTATGAGGTTAGGCGTTTTTGGGGAATTGCTTTTGCACCAACTGTGCCAAGGAAAATCAAGCGCGTGAAAGCTGCTTATTTAGGGCATTTTGGGTGAAATCGATGCAATTTTTTCTGTGTGAGTTAAGACAATTGTAGGAAACACGACAAAAATTTTACCGTATGATGGCTTGAAACAAGGCGTAACGTGAGGCATTGAGAATCTGGCGTTTTACTTGCATTACCCAATAAATAAACGAGTTGCAACCGAGTATAAAATTATGTCGAAAAAAAGCGCAGAACACTTAGAAACTGAAATTACCGATGATATTTTTCTTAATGCGGTTGACCAATCTCCTATCGCTATTTCAATCACAGACAAAAAAGCAAATATCCTTTATGTGAACCCTGCTTTTTCAACGGTGACAGGTTATAGCGAGGTAGAAATTTTGGGTAAAAACGAATCGAAATTGTCCTACAAATCGACACCACCTGAAATCTATCAAAAATTATGGCAAACCATTTCAAACAAACAAATTTGGCGTGGACATTTAGTTAATCGCCGAAAACAAGGTGAACGTTATCTTGCAGATGTCACGATTACACCAATACTGGATGATGCGGGAGAAATTAGTCATTACATCGGAATGCACCGCGATGTCACGCAATCTTATTTTTCCGAACAACAAGTGAATAATCAAAAAAAATTGATTGAATCGGTGATTAATGCTTCACCTGTGGCGATGGTAGTTTTAGATAGCACTTATCGAATTATTATCGATAACCAAATGTACCAAACGTTGATTTCCGAACTTCGTTACGATAAACCCGCGCTATTTTTTATTCACGCGCTGCAACAAGAATTTGGGGATTTATGGGCAGATTCGGCATTACATTCACGCGGTTTTAGTAATTACGAAATTCGTGTTGAAGGTGTTGGACAACGTGGGACACGTTGGTTTTCTTGTTCTGGAAATTGGTTTGTCGAAGATGATACTTGTGCGGAAAATTTCTTTTTCAAGCAATCCAAAAATTATTTGTTATTGAGTATTAGTGACGTGACATCTCAACGGCAACAACAAGAAAAACTGCAAATGCAAACGATACAAAATATGATGGCGGAAGAGGAGCATATTCGCAGCATTCGAGAAACCTTGCTCGGCGCGATGCACCAAATGCGTTTGCCGCTCAATCAAGTAAATGCCGCTTTGCAAATTATGACGCAACGTAACGATAGCCAAAATTTGCATTTAAAAATGTTACTCACCCAAGTGCAACAAATGGGCGAAGAAGCCTTGAATACCTTACAACGTTGTGTCCCAGAAATTCCCGAATCGGCTGTCATGCCTGTTAATTTGAATCAGCTGTTACATCAAGTGATTCGTCTGTTTAGTCATAAATTTTTATCAAATGGAATTATCGTCGATTGGCTACCCAATTCGATTTTGCCGTCTATCTTGGGTTCAGATAATAAATTGCGAATGTTATTCAAGCAGCTGATTGATAACGCTGTCGAGGCAATGAATCGGGCGAGCAGTAAAGAGCGTGTAATCAAAATTGGTACCGCTGTAGAAAACGATTGGGTTTGCGTGACTATTGCGGATACAGGTTCAGGAATTCCAATCAATCAACGCAGTAAAGTTTTTGAACCTTTTTTTACCACACAAACACAAGGCAGTTTTCAATCTGGAATGGGATTAGTTATGGCACGAGAAATCGTGAATCAACACGATGGTATGATTGAAATCGATGCAAATTACACAAACGGTTGTTGTTTCAATTTACGTTTCCCTGTTTGTACCAAAAACACGAGGTAGTAAGCCATGAATGACCGATTTTTACTGGTAGAGTCTGAACTCGATACGTTGTATTTGGTCAGTCAATTATTAAACAGTACGCATAATCTTCGTGAAAAATTAAGAGGAATTTTAGAAATTTTGCACAAACGCTCAAGTTTGCATTTCGGTATGATTACGTTGCGCGACGATAACGGAATGAGTATTTGCGAAGTTTATGGTGATGATATTGATCGTTCAGTGCGTTATCAAGTTGGCGAAGGATTAGTTGGTGCGATTCTCGATGCAGGCAGCACAATTGTTGTCGAACGTATTGCAGACGAACCGCGTTTTTTAAGTCGATTGGGCGTTTACAACCCTGATTTACCTTTTATTGGTTCACCGTTGTTAGCCGAACAAGGTGAAATCGTTGGTGTACTTGCCGCGCAACCTAGCACAACTGATTTTTTAGGTGAACGCGCCCGTTTTATGGAAATGGTGGCAAATTTAATCGCGCATAGCGTGAATATGCTGCAAATCATGGAGCGCAAACAAAATGAATTAGCGATTGAACGCGATTATTTAAAACAAACGCTGGTTAAAAACTATAAATTTGAAAATATCATTGGGCATTCAGAACCGATGCTGAAAGTATTCGATATTATTCGCCAAGTCGCGAAATGGAACACGACCGTTTTAATTCGTGGCGAATCGGGAACAGGTAAGGAAGTGGTTGCTAGCGCGATTCATTTCAATTCCGCGTGTGCGAATGGCGCATTTTTAAAACTCAATTGTGCTGCGTTGCCCGATACATTATTAGAATCGGAATTATTTGGACACGAAAAAGGCGCGTTCAGTGGTGCGATTGGACAACGAAAAGGACGTTTTGAACTCGCTGACAACGGCACATTATTTTTAGACGAAATCGGCGAAATATCGGCTTCATTTCAGGCGAAATTATTGCGCGTTTTACAAGAAGGTGAATTTGAACGAGTGGGCGGAGACAGAACATTAAAAGTGAATATCCGCATTATCGCGGCGACGAATCGTAATTTAGAACAAGACGTTTCCGATGGTACATTTCGAGAAGATTTATATTATCGTTTGAACGTGATGCCCATTTACATTCCACCGTTGCGTGACAGAATCGAAGATATTTCAGAATTAGCAACGGCGTTACTGAATCGAATTTCTAAACGTCAAGGTGGACGCTTTTTAGAAATCAAAGAAAGTGCGTTACGGATTTTGATGAAACATCATTGGCCTGGAAATGTGCGTGAATTGGAAAATCGTTTAGAACGTGCAGCAATTATGAGTACAGACGGCATTATTGACCGCGACGTGATTGTAAATACTGGACTAGAAACTGAAATTAATGTTGCTTATCGTCCAATAACGGTCACGAAACACGCCGATTTGCACGATGAAAATATGGACGAACGTGAACGGGTAATTGCAGCGTTGGAACAAAGTGGTTGGGTGCAAGCGAAAGCTGCGCGGTTACTGGATATGACACCTCGTCAAATTGCGTATCGGATTCAAATTTTGAATATAACAATGAAACAAATTTGAAAAAGCTCCGATTTGTAATCACCCAAATCGGGGCTTTTTTATTGAACGCAAAATGATTTATTTCGTTTTCACAAACTCTAAAAAATCTCGACAATCCGCTTCAATCAATTCAAAACCCATTTTTTTCGCATAACGAATTTCTTTTGGCGTGGGATTTTTACGCAAAAACCAGCCTTTCTGTTCGCTTGCAGAATACACAATATCGCTCATCACCATCCGTTCAGAATCACGGCACAACGGCAAACCAATCAACAGATATTTTTTACCTTTGCGATAGTCTTTTAGGAAATCAGGAATCGCAAATCCGCCCATCAATTCGGTAATGTAATCCACATAATCAGCATCAGACGCAATGTAATTGGATTCAGGAATCGGCGTTCCCATTGGCTTGAACAAAATTGGCAAACTGGCATCAACGGCGATTTGTTCAATTTCAAAATACTTTTCGCCATCATAATGAAAAATTTTAAAACGAAACGGCGTTGCAGAAATTCGCGCAAGTCCAACAATTAAGGTGTGTTTTTTGTTCGCGTAACTTTCTTGTAATTGGGTATCACGGTTAATGTCGATAACATAATTCGGTTGAAAACTCACTAACCAATCGTGCATCGCGGCACGAGTCCATTTTGATTCGCTGTAAGTTTTATCAAGAAATTTGGTCACGAAGTTGCGCCCTTTCTTCAATTCTTGATTCATCGCTGCGCGGGGAAATTCATACATTAACTTTTGCGCCATCGGCTTTCCACCATTCATAGCAAGAATCAAACTGTCGCTGTCGGCGGGCATTGGCAAGCCGTTTAATTTACTTTTGGCATCAAACAAAACCCCCGAACCAAAATAAGGAACGACTTCATTATTGTGAAGCCCCGTAAGAATCTCTGAAAAAACTGCGTTAAACATAAGTAACTCCTTTGTGGATTATCAAAATAGGTTATTACTTCGCTGGTGCAATAATCAATCCAGTTCAACAAATTCAGTAAAACAAAGCCCTTCACGTTAATTCACCGCTTGAAAATTGTTTGATTTCAAACAACTCTCTTTCATTTACGACACAATTGTTTGCTCTGTTGTTTATCAAACATTTTCATACAAAATGTTCGTAATGCTACCAACATTTTAGCTAAAATTATTTTTATTTTACTTTTAATTCAATAAGTTAAATCAAAAAAAATCATTGGCACAGCGGTTGCTATATCTAGGTTGTTACAAGTGTTTCAGTGTTATTAACAACCCATCCCCAAAAAGAGAAAGGAGAAGATCATGGCATTACGTCAATGTGCTATTTACGGTAA
>JBAXMT010000167.1:0-5235 GCA_037134135.1 Methylococcaceae bacterium
AATGCGCCTAATCCTGCGACAACCATCGGAATTAAGCCGCCCATCAAACCGCCTAAAAACCCACCGCCTGAATCACCACCGCCGCTTACAGTTGTTTCTTTACCTGCAATGGCTCGAAGTAGTTTTAATGACGCTTTGTTGTAAATGGATTGCTCTTTTCGTGACGATAAAATCTCTTTGATTGCGCGACTTAGCGATAATTTACCGCCTTTTTCTTTGTTGCTTGAATTGCCGCCCATTCCAAAAAAACCGCGCCGACTTGTACCAACAACAGGCGGTTCGGATTGTGCTGTTTGTTGCGTATTTTCAGTAGATTGTATGCTTGGATTTTCGCCTAAAATATCATTTCTCGACGGTTCAATTGTGCGACGTGGCGGCGCGTTATTTTGAATTAGTGGATTGTCAGATTGACGAGTTGATGTTTCTACAACGGGGTTATTAGATACAAAACGCCCGCGACTATCACGCGCCCTAAGCGTTGGATTTGCGGTGGTAGTTTCGTTAATTCGTGAGGGTGGCGTTCTAACTTCACGGGTTGCGGGGCTGGGATTAACCGCATTCAGATTTGAAGTAGTTTGATTCGCATTAGAAGCAGTTGCGTTATTTTCAGTATTTTCACCGTCTTTCTTTTTGAATTTAGGCAGGAAATTAACAACCGATTTTGCGCCGTTAAAAATACCCTTTCCCGCGCCTAAAACCATTCCGCCCACTTTTGAAATCGGCTCGGCAATTTCTTTCATTGCGCCGATAAATGGATCTATTTTTTCATCTACTATTTCGCTAGAATCACCGACAACGCCACCTATTCCAGATGCCAGCCGCGATATAAAACCTGCTTCGCCGCCGTGACCTTTTCCTAACCCTCCACCTTCTCCGCCTGAAAATCGCCCATTGGCATCGCGCCCGTTTTTTGTTTTGGGTTCGGAAACTGTCCCATTTTTTCCACCTTGATTTCCACCGACAAACCGCCCGTTTTCGTCTCGAATTCGATTTGATTGTACGACTGGTTGAGCGACGTTACCGTTATTGCCATTAACAATAGGATTGTTATTTGTTCCGATATTAGACGTAGTTTCTGTTTGCGCTTGTCGTGGTTCTGCATTGTGATTTACCTCGTTAGATTGTTGATTATTTGATGCGGTTTCAAGTGAATTGGCGGTTGATGATAAGTCGATTTGAATATCACCAAGCGTTTGAATAGCTGGCTCTAAAGTAGCTAAAATAACGCGGTCTATTGACGGCGTTGGCGTATCGATTGGTGTTGTTTCGCGCTGTGCTGATTCGGATTGATGCGGCGGTGTTGGGGTAACTGGCGGCGCATGATTGTTGACAACTGTGCTTTCGCTCGAATTATTAGACGGTGTTGCGACTACTGCGTCTTGAACTTGCGTGCCTTGTATGCTCCCAACCGTGCCGTTCGATAATAACGACCGTATCGCGGCAATGTCTTTGCTAATCGATTCTAATAAATTAGTTTGATTGTCTAAATTGACGCTATCACCACTTAAAAAGCCGTCGTTGTCGTGCTGTAGGTTTGCCATGAATATAATCCGAGAATGCTGTTTTTTAAAGATTATAAATGACTATGTTTAGGGGCATGGCGTGGTTTTCTTTTACTTCTACGCGCACAAAAAAGCCGCATTGAACTTAATCAACGCGGCTTTTTGTAATCGTCTAAACCTTAAAACTTACCGCAAACAATCGGGGCTGGATTTGCCTCAATGTTGCCATACGCATAAGTGTAATGCAGCGAATGTCCGTCATAATCTGTCGTGCCAATATCCAACACTTTAAGAATTACAGTCGGTTCTACATCACTAAGAATTAACCCATTGCCATCACGAACATGACACGACCAAACCAACGCATTTTGCGGATAATGACTTGCTGAGACTTTCCCACCAACGATAGTTTGTGCTTCGCTGGTGAAAATCAATTCATCCTTGCTCGTTTTCCACATCAAAACCCATTTATTTAACGGGCTTGACCACTGGTATCCAGCAGAGCCAATGCCAACCAATACATCTGCAATGGCATCAATAACAGTCACTTGCATTCTATCAAAAACGTGTGTAAGCACATCTCTTTCTGAAATTGTCGCAACGGTTTTATTACCTGTATTTGAAACTACAATCGCCATCTTTTAACTCCTTTTAAAAAAATAGTGTAATAAAATTACACTATTTTAGGACTGGAATTAAGCCGCTGCGATGAACCAGTATTGAACTTTTACTGATTTAGTATCCCATTCGCCTGCAATATCAGTGCTTACGATAAATGTTTTGCCGCTAATATCTGAACTGTCAACTACAACGTCAGCCAAGTTTTCAACGTTATTCATATCAACATAAGATACGCGACCAAAGTTCATAATGCCTTTTACGCCGTTTTTAGGTGCGTGAGCCAATACGATTTTGCTTGCAGTAACTGTCAACATTTCCATTTCTGGTAATGCGCCGCCTAAACGTACAGCTTCAGTAGCAAATGCTTTTAATGCTGCATCCAATGCTACGTCAGCAGCAGTGCGAGCAACAGCTTCTGATGCTAAATCAGTACGCAATACCAATTCAGCAGCGCGTGCTGTAGCAGCTTCAGTTGCTAAGTTAGTAGTTAATACTACTTCAGCCGCTTCAGCGCGAGCAATTTCAGCAACTAAATCAGTGCTTGCAGAGCTTGCCAATGAAGTGATTGCGCCATTCAATGTACCGTCAGCAGCTTGGAAAGCAGTAACGATTTCTGTCAATGAATTTAATGCAACGCCATCAACATTGCTTAGTACGTTGTCAATACGAACGCCTAACGCTAAGTCACCAGCAATACGAGCTGCTTCTTCAGTGTCAATGTGTGCTTGCAAAGTAGCTTCAGAAGCAAGTGCGCGAGACGCTTCAGTTGCTAAATTAGTTCTCAAAACCAATTCAGCAGAGCGTGCTGTAGCAGCTTCAATTACTAAATCAGCTCTTAAAGCAGTATCAACAGATTCAATGCGTGTTTTTTCAACTAAATCACCAGCGATACGAGCCGCTGTTTCGTTAGCATCAGCCAAAGCCAATGCCGCTAAGTCTTCTGGTAAACCGTAGACGGATACTTTACTTCTTTTGATAATTGCCATTTTAATAAACTCCAAAATTTAAAACTAACGGTTTTGCTTAGTCCGATAACTGATAGATTTTGTTTGGCACTATGAATTGCGTGATTCGTTAGCTTCTTTAATTAAACGCTTAACACATTCGTAAAATTCTTTATGATCCGCTGTGTATTCCTTAGTTAATGCAGACAAAGTGCTTTTATCGATGTCGATATTTACTCGCCCATTTACTACATCATAAGCAAATCCTTTTGCCTTTATAAGCCACGCGCCTAAATAAAAATCCCTGATTACCATTGTTAAATTCCATCTGTTATATAAGATACAACGCCTTCGCCGCTAACATCGCAGTCGAACTGTGCATAAAAAATACCATTTTCGCTAACGACTGAAACACCATCGTATAAGTCAGCGACTTCATTCATGCTGGAATAAACTAACGCTTGGTTGCGTGGAATGTCGCCAATCGGCGTAAGTAGCAACGCTATTCGATTATCTATAATCGACGTAAGCACTGTCGTAATTAGCTTAATAGCCATTTTTTAGCCGATGGAACAAGCGGCTAGTAGCACTGTTAATTTCTGCTTTTGGTTCTGCAAACTTAGGTAAATGCGCGGTTTTAAAATGGTTAATATCGTCAAGAATACGATTAGCGGGGTGCTTTGAAGTTGAAAAAGCCGCTTGTCCAATTCCGTCAAATGTGGGTTTTGCTGATTTTGAAAGTTCATATTTTGTAAGAATTGAGAGTAATTCTTCATTTTCTTCCGCCAGTCTGTTTAGTGAATCTAACGCCAGCGTATTTGCCGCATTTAAGTTAGTTATCGTGGACAGCAAATCGTCTATCTGTTCGTTAGATTCTGCAATAATCATATCGTCTAACGTCACGGCTTTTATGTCGGTTTTCCCAGCGGAATCTAACGCTAATTCATAACCACGATTACTCGAAAAATTCGGCGACAAAACATAGTCAAAACCAAAGAATACAGGTTTACCTTCATCAATCGCGCTTGAAAATCCACCTGTGCGACTTTTGAATAATTGCTCGGCAATTCGACCTGCTTTTGTGCCTAAGAATTCGGCTTTATGTCTGATTGTGCCATCGTCATCCGCTTCTAAAAACGTCGTGACAATCGCAGGCTCTATTTGCTGAACGGCATCGCCTTCGTTCGGATACATTCCAAAACGAGTACGCGCCCAATGTCCGTAATAACCCAGCATATCGCGTAATTTCACACGTTCTTGGGTTTCAGGGCTATTGATAACTTTTGCAATTTGTTTAAGGTTAAAGTTCCGCTCATTACCCGTGTAAGAGCGTTCTCTATCCGTGAGATTGTAGGTAATAAGCGGAGTTTCCATTAGAACGTGCCGCCGTTAAACGTTACGCCATTGATTGTGCCACCTGTGATTGCAACAGCCGCCGCACTTTGCGTTGACATTGAACCAAGTGTTGAAGCAGTTGCTTTCAAATCTAAAGCTGTTTGTGTAGCAGTTGAAATCGGTTTTAATAAATCAGTCGTATTATCAACGTTAGCCAAACCTACCATTGCTTTTGTAATGCCGCCAACTGTACCCGTGAAAGTAGGTGATGCAATTGGAGCTTTCAACGATACGGCTGTTGTCAACGCGCTTGCTGCACTTTCATCAGTGGCTAATTGCGCCGCAATTTCAACCAGCGTATTCAATGCCGCTGGAGCTGCACCAACTACCGCTTGAATTGCTGCATCACTTTCAGTTTTCGTGTAAGTCGTTGCTTGATTAGCAGGTGTAAAACCCAACGCAGTTGTTACTGAACTCGAAACAACAACAGGAACAGAAATAACACCTGCGCCGTCAATCGTTACGCCTGTACCCGCTTTAACACCACCTAATGCAGAAGCGGTTGCAATCGGTAACGCATATAAATTCGCGCCTGTTGCAACGCCATCTAATTTAGTTTTATCAGCCGCTGACATAAAGCCGTTTGCAGACGTTGTTACCGCCGCATGAACTGCTGCACCCGCGCCAATATGCGACATCGGTACACCAACTTCAAACACAACACCCGCTGCATCTTTTGAATACAGTTTATGGTCAGCCGTATTTAAAGCGGGTTCGGCTTCAATCAATGAAGCTGCTAAAGGTACGTTTCCAGATACCGATGAATTTTTTAA
>JBAXMT010000168.1:0-5197 GCA_037134135.1 Methylococcaceae bacterium
CGGATTGTGATTCCGGTTGTCGTGGGTTCGAGCCCCATCGTTCACCCCATTAAATCAGTTAGTTACATCACTTAAAACCATTCCTTTTTTCAAGCTGTAGCACTTTTGTAACCACTTTTACGTTTCCTGCGAATTGCGAAAGATGTTCAGACGATAAATGAGCATAACGTTTAACCATGTCATAATCACTCCATCTTCCCTATTATTTGAAATAGGGCGAGAAAACAACACCATGACCAACACGCCTAAATCACAAGCAATAAGAGCCGATGTTTTGCTGTGTTGACGCAATAAAAGTTGTATTTTTAGTACCCATATTGAAACGTTGCCTAAATGTTGAGTTCTGAGAAACGAAAATCAAAAACCTTAAAAGCCTTCCTTCAATAGCTGCTCGGCATTGATTTCCAAGAATGACGTGTATTCATAACATCGTCATCTTTATCCAACGAAACATCCAAAGGTATTTTTAAATTTTCCAGTTTGAAAACGGGATAAGTCAGATTTGTAAATCTTAAATCGCCTAAGACATGAATGAAAACGATAAAATCAGGCAGCGCAACGAGCAAAGAAAAAAGCGATGAATGGCTCAAAGATTTTCGTAAATTCGTTAGTTTGTGTCGCATAGCTGGCATCAATTGGATTATGAGGCTACGTTTTAGAAAAGCATAAAAAGGTAATTTTCATCTTCATGCCGCGATTTTTGGGCGCGTTTAGGTTGTTGTAGATTGATTTCGCTTTATAGGATTTTAAAAAAATGAAGGTCATAAAACTAGGTGGCAGTTTGCTTGAAACTGGACAAATGTTTGGTTGCTTAAAACGCATCGTAGAATCGACTGAACAAACCATTGTAGTTTGTGGTGGTGGCGATTTCGCAAATCAAGTCCGTAAGGCGCAAAAAAAATGGTATTTCGATGATATTGCCGCGCATGAAATGGCGATTTTAGCCATGCAGCAAGTCGCAGTAATGTGCCAAAATTTACAATCTGAATTTGTAATTGCATTACTTATTGCAGAAATTAAAAATCAGCGTCACATTATTTGGTCGCCAAATATCGATGAATTGAATGCCGCTGAAATTCCTGCAACATGGGATATAACCTCAGATAGTTTAGCCGCTTGGCTTGCTATAAAATTAAACGCTGATGAATTGATTGTTGTGAAATCTTGTTACATTGATACTGAACTTACCATTGAGCAATTAAGAGAACAGTGTGTTGTTGATTCAACATTTGATGAATTTGTCGAAGGTGCGAAATTTAATGTTATCGTGACATCAGCAAATGATTTTTTGAAATAATGTTTCAATTTTAAGGACGTACTTTTTATGTTGATATTGTGGACAGACGCGCTGATTTTTAGCTTACTGATTTTAGTGGCAACGCTAATTTATTTTATGCGTGGAAAAGAACATTTAAAGCGTCCATTAACGACATTATGTCAAAACTCTGTTTGTATGTCGTCGTTGATTATCTTGTTATTTTTCATGACGATTGGCATTTTAGATTCGATTCATTTCAAACCTCAAACACCAAATAACGAAATTATTAGCGTGTTAGATTATTTCGCTTCACCGTTGCGTGAACACGGTGAAAAAACCTATTCCGAACCCTTTGCGATAACACTTTATAACAAAGAAATGATTGCTCAACCCGATGGTTCGATGCGTTGGGATTATCCACGTTTAACATTTGGTGGAAGACATTTAGATAATGAAGCGCGAAGATTAGCGGATATTTTTCAAAAAACGGCGATTGGTTTTTTTATCGGTGTAGGAATTTTTGTATTATTGAGTTTTAAAGTTAAATTGAAATCCACGTTTTTCGTTTTAATCACATTAAGTTCAACGCTAATTTATTTATCGAATTATTATCACATTTTCGGCACTGATAAAGTTGGCGAAGATGTCTTTTATCAAACCATCAAAAGCATTCGCACAGGCTTAGTTTTAGGCACATTGACGACGCTTATTTTATTACCTCTGTCGTTAATTTTAGGCATTTTGTCGGGATTTTTTCGTGGCTGGCTAGATGATGTAATTCAGTTTTTATATACGACGCTAAACTCGATTCCGAGTGTTTTGTTAATCGGTGCGTCAGTGCTAATGGTGCAAGTTTATATGTCGAATCACGAAAGCGATTTCACCAGTTTAATCGTTCGTGCTGATATGCGATTGCTGTTTTTGTGTTTAATTTTAGGCATGACAAGCTGGACGGGATTGTGTCGATTATTACGCGCCGAAACATTGAAATTGCGTGAAATGGAATACGTCCAAGCCGCGTATTCATTGGGTGTAAAACAACACACAATTTTGTTGCGTCATATTTTGCCAAATGTGATGCACATTGTATTGATTTCGATTGTCTTGGATTTTAGTTCGCTAGTTTTAGCAGAGGCTGCCTTGGCGTATATCAACATCGGCGTAGATCCTAGCACTTACAGCTGGGGAAATATGATTAACGGCGCACGACTCGAAATGGCACGCGAACCAATTGTTTGGTGGTCATTAACCGCTGCATTTTTGTTTATGTTTACGTTGGTTTTAGCGGCGAATTTATTTGCTGAAACTGTTCAAACGGCATTTGATCCAAGACGCAGCGAGTAAATGTTTTAGGCTTGAAAAATAAATGGCGCAACCATAAATGGATTGCGCCATTTTTCATTTTAGACTTCAGATTTTTGCGGATGTTGACGCGCATTTACATTGAGTAATTTGTTCAGCGCGTTGATATAGGCTTTCGCTGAAGCGGTTACGATGTCAGTATCCGCGCCCAAACCATTCACAATTCGTCCTGCTTTTTCCAAACGCACCGTCACTTCGCCTTGCGCGTCTGTGCCATTCGTGACGTTATTTACCGAATAAAGCTCAAGTGATGCGTCCGATTTTACCAATTGTTCAATCGCTTTCAGTGTAGCATCAACCACACCACCACCTATTGAATTGCCAGTGACTTCCTGATTATTTAAACGTAATGTCACAACTGCATTTGGAACTTCCCCCGTTTCCGAACACACTTTTAAAGCAACTAATTTAATGTGTTCATCTTCGGTTTCAATGCTAGATTCAGAAATTAGCGTTTGTAAATCTTCGTCGAAAATTTCGTGTTTTTTGTCGGCTAATTGTTTGAATCGAGCAAACGCATCGTTTAATTCAGCTTCACTTTCAAACTCAAAACCTAATTCGTTAATTCGACTTTTAAACGCATTTCGCCCTGAATGTTTACCTAAAACCATGCGATTTGCTGACCAGCCTACATCTTCAGCTCGCATAATTTCGTAAGTTTCACGGCTTTTTAGAATACCGTCTTGATGAATCCCAGCTTCGTGCGCGAACGCATTCGCACCGACAATCGCTTTGTTTGGTTGCACAGGAAAACCCGTAATCGACGAAACCAATTTTGAACACGTCAAAATTTCACGGGTATCAATGCGCGTTTGGCAATCAAACACATCGTGGCGCGTCCGAACCGCCATAACAACTTCTTCAAGCGAGGCATTTCCAGCGCGTTCACCTAAACCGTTAATCGTGCATTCCACTTGGCGTGCGCCATTCATAACAGCAGAAAGTGAATTTGCCACCGCCAAACCTAAATCGTTATGGCAATGCACCGAAAAAATCGCTTTATCTGAATTCGGAATCCGCGCAATCAAATTTTTAATTGTTGCACCAAATTGTTGTGGAATGCTGTAACCGACTGTGTCGGGAATGTTCAAAGTCGTCGCCCCAGCATCAATTACCGCTTCTAAAATACGACACAAGAAATCTTCGTCCGAACGTCCCGCATCTTCAGGTGAAAATTCCACATCGTCTGTGTATTGTCGCGCACGTTTGACTGCTTTTACGGCGTGTTCAATCACTTGCTCAGGCGACATATTGAGCTTCATTTGCATGTGAATCGGTGAAGTAGCAATAAACGTGTGAATGCGTGATTGTTTCGCACCTTTCAAAGCTTCGCCAACACGGTCAATGTCTTTGTCCAAAGCACGCGCCAAACCACAAACTATGCTCTCTTTAATCACATTCGCCACAGCTTGCACTGCTTCAAAATCACCGATACTTGCCGCAGGAAAACCTGCTTCAATGACGTTCACTTTTAAACGTTCTAAAGCCCGTGCAATCCGAATTTTTTCATCGCGAGTCATTGACGCGCCTGGGCTTTGTTCGCCGTCGCGTAGAGTTGTATCAAATATAATTAGTTGGTCTTTCATATTGTTTTTAAATCCAATTAAAGTTTAGTTTTTGCGTGCTTGTAATTTTTTACGACGCATTATCAATGTGACTAATGGTCCTGAAATCGCGTAGCCTAAGAAAAGCAAAAACAACATGGTTTGCGGTTGTGCCATCACAAATGCAATGCTCAACATGACGGCAATCGCTACGAAAAATGGTACTTTTCCTTTTAAATCAATTTCCTTGAAACTCGAATAACGGAAATTACTTACCATTAACAAGCCTGTGCAAATTGTTAAAATCAATGCGACATATTTCAACGATTCAATTTCCCAACCGTGTTCTAAGCAAAGCCAAATAAATCCCGCCAAAATCGCAGCGGCAGCGGGGCTTGGTAAGCCTTGAAAATAGCGTTTATCGGCAGAAGTTAGTTGTGTATTAAATCGCGCCAATCGTAATGCGCCACCTGCTGTATGGACGAAAGCGGCAAATAATCCGACTTTTCCTAAACTCGAAAATGCCCACAAATACATCACTAATGCTGGTGCGACGGCAAATGAAACCATGTCCGATAAGCTGTCATATTGTGCGCCAAATTCACTTTGCGTATTCGTTAAACGCGCCACCCGCCCATCTAATCCGTCTAAAATCATTGCCACAAAAATTGCCACAACTGAAATATCATAATGCTGATTCATGGCAGACGTTATTGCGTAAAAACCTGAAAATAACGCACCCGTTGTAAATAAATTGGGAAGTAGATAAATGCCGCGACGGCGAATAGTTAATTTTTCAACACTCATAATTGCCACAAAAGGTAGTGATTTCGATGATGCAGATTATACACGAAACCACTTTTTATGCCTTGAAGCCCTTCGCCAAAATATAAACTTCATTGCTGCGCGGTCGCGAAGCCTTAGGTTTGCGAATAATTACCGTCGTGAAGGCTTGTTGAACCTCTTTAAAATAGGCTTCAAACCCTTCGCCTTGAAATAATTTTACGAGAAAAACGCCGTTTTTCGTGAGGAC
>JBAXMT010000169.1:0-5147 GCA_037134135.1 Methylococcaceae bacterium
ATGAATGTGCATACTGCTTTAACGCTCATCAACAAAATGCTGATTGAAGGCGACGATGATTTTGATGCGGATACGCAATTTTGTTTAAGTTGGTTTGATGAAGTGGGTTGGAGTGAAGGGGAATTTGGCAAAGCAGATGTATTAACTCGCGCAAAAGGCACTAGCGTTCAAAAAGTGCGTGATGCGGGTGTGGTGGAATCGAGCGCAGGACGTGTGCGATTATTGAAATGGACAGAATATGCAAAAGATTGGTTGCCTAAAAATGACCACGACACGCCGATTTGGGAAGCCTTGCATCAACTGATTCGAGAATTTAATCAAAATGGTGAAATTGCCACAGGTGCATTACTGGCAAAAATGCCGTCGCGTGCTGAAGCAATGCGTTCACTCGCTTATCGCCTGTACACCTTATGCGAGCGTAAAAACTGGGCAGAAGATGCACGCAGTTACAATGAATTGATTACTGCATGGACATCGATTGAATCCGCCAGCCATGAAGTGGGTCATGTTGGCACACAAATGACGTTGGATTTGTAGGAGTAGGTGATGATTAAGCAATTAACATTACATAATTTCACTGTATTCAAAGACGCAGACCTGCATTTCTCAAAAGGTCTAAACGTCATCATTGGCGAAAATGGCACAGGTAAAACGCATCTTTTGAAATTAGGTTATTTGTTTTCACACGCTCATCATGGTTTGATTAAAAATAAATCCATTGTTTCTGATGCCAAAGTTGAACATTATTTTTCCGAGCGATTACAAAATCTGTTTAAGCCTGACAAAATCGGCAGTTTGACATCGGTAGACAGCGACGGCAAAAGCAACGTTTCAGCATTAGTAACTGGAAGCATTCCGACGGTCACTATACAAATGCCAAACGAATCGCAAACGCCACATCTAAGCGATGAAACAAAATGGGATTTTTCATTTTCAAATAGTTCAGTTGATAACGTAAACGTGGTATTGCAAGAACGCTTAACCAGTAACGCCAGTTATGGGAAAGGTATTTACCTTCCTAGCAAAGAGATGATTTCGTTTTTTGAGGGATTTCTAGCGGCTTATGAAAACCGCGAATTTCAGTTTGATGAAACATATCGAGATTTAGCACTGAATTTATCCGCCAACAAACTCAAAAATCCACCCAAATTTATTGAGCAGGATTTAAAAACTGTTGGTGATGACGTTGGTGGCAAATTAAAACTAGAAGGTGGTAAGTTTTATCTTCTTTCACCAACTTCTGAGCTACGAGAAGTAACACTGGTTGCTGAAGGTATAAGAAAAATTGCCACGTTGTTACATTTGCTTGAAAACGGCAGTTTGGAAGTAGGAGATACCTTATTTTGGGACGAACCTGAAAGTAATTTAAATCCTAAATTGATCAAAGATGTGGCGGCTGGGTTGCTGTCCCTTTGCCAACATGGCATTCAAGTTGTTATCGGTACACACAGTTTATTTTTATTGCGAGAAATCGAAATTTTAACAGGACTAGAACCTTTTAATTCCACTCCTCAGCGTTACTTTGCTTTAGAAAAAAACGATACCAGTGTGATAGTTCAACAAGGCAACACACTTGATGATATTCAAACACTGATCGTACTAGACGAAAGTTTAATGCAATCTGACCGTTATTTAGCAATGGAAGAATGAATATGTCCGAGCTAGATGTAGATGGATTAAAGTTCCAATTTCCAGACGGTTGGCAGTACGACAAATATGACGAATGGGGCTTTTACCGCAACCAATTTACAAAGCAATTCCCTGGAATAAAGGCTGTTGATGTTTTAGCGGTTTCGTTAGATAAAACAGCCTATTTGATAGAAGTGAAAGATTACAGCCATCCAGATACTGAAAAGCCGTCTGAATTACCGAAAGCCGTTGCTGAAAAAGTCATTTACACATTGGCTGCGTTATTACCTGCAAAAATAAACGCTACCGCAGACCAAGAAAAGAACTTAGCGACTGCCGTTTTGGGATGTAAATCAATCAAAGTAGTTCTGCATATTGAACAGCCAAGAAAACATAAGGCTATTGTCGATTTAGCGGATATTAAACAAAAATTAAAACAGTTATTGCGTGCAGTTGATGCCCACCCGAAAATTACATCAATGGAAAATATGCAATCGTTAAATTGGTCAGTAAGTAAAGGTGAAGCATGACATTAAAACCTTGGCGTGAAGTCGCTATACCGCATGAAGACGTATTAAAAGGCACATTTTCTCAAGCTGAATTTGCCGCTGATTTATCGCGTGTTCACGAAGGTACTGCAACAGCTGAATATCAAGATGCTGCACTTTTTTTTGAACGTACCTTTATAACGGAAGGAATGCGGCTGTTGCTGGATTCAGTCATTAAACGTTTAACTGGTAGCGGTGGCGATCCTGTTATTCAACTGCAAACGGCATTTGGTGGTGGTAAAACTCACACCATGTTGGCTGTGTATCATTTAGCCAAAGGCGAACAACCTGCTAGTAATTTGCAAGGTATTCCATCACTCATTGATGCGGCTGGTGTAACTGAATTACCCAAAGCACACATTGCCGTTTTAGACGGTATTAAATCGTCACCCAATCAGCCTATCACTCGTAATGGTCAAATCATCAAAACCTTATGGGGCGATTTGGCGTGGCAATTAGGAGGGGCAGAAGGTTATGCGTTAGTTGCTGATGCTGACAGCTCTGGCACATCACCAGGTAAAACTGTATTGGAAGATTTGCTAAATCGTTTTTCGCCTTGTGTGATTTTAATTGATGAATTAGTTGCCTATATTCGCCAATTCGAGGAAGGTAAAACGCTTACAGGCGGAACATTCGGTTCAAACTTGAGTTTCATTCAAGCACTGACTGAAGCATTAAAAGCTGTTCCAACAGGCGTATTGCTCGCATCACTACCACAATCAAACAGAGAAGCAGGCGACCAAAACGGCATCAATGCACTGGCAACACTTTCACATTATTTTGGACGCATTCAAGCACTGTGGAAACCTGTAGGAACAGAAGAAGCCTTTGAAATTGTTCGTCGGCGTTTATTTAGTGATTTTAATGATCCTGCAATGGTCGAATCAGTATGTCGAGCGTTTAGCGACTTCTACATTGCTAACAAATCTGATTTTCCACAAGAAACCCAAGAAAGTCGTTACTTTGAACGTTTGAAACAAGCGTATCCGATTCATCCTGAAATCTTCGACAGACTTTACGAAGATTGGTCATCACTCGATAACTTCCAACGCACACGCGGCGTGTTAAAAATGATGGCACAAGTGATTCATCGTTTGTGGAATGACAGTAACAACGACTTGCTTATCATGCCTGGTAATTTGCCGTTGTATAACGCTGATACTCGAAATGGAGTGATTTATTATCTCCCGCAAGGTTGGGATCCTGTTATTGAAAAAGACGTTGATGGCGATCGTGCTGAAACCACTGAAATTGAAAATAGCGATACACGATTAGGTAGCCTGCAAGCCTGTAGGCGTTCTGCTCGAACTATTTTTCTAGGTAGTGCGCCAAGCACAGCAGGTCAAACCGTGCGGGGTTTAGAAGTTGAAAGAGTAATGTTGGGGGTTATCCAGCCTGGTCAATCTATCGGAATTTATAAAGACGCGCTATTACGTTTGACGAATAAGCTGCATTATTTAAATCATGGTAGTAATCGTTATTGGTTTGATACACGCCCAAATTTACGCAAAGAAATGGAAGAACGTAAGCGTAGATTTCAAGATAAAGAAGATATTTATCCAACTATTCGGGAACAAATACGAACCAGTATTGCCTCAGATTTATTCAAAGGAATTCATGTTTTCACGCCTAGTAATGATGTTCCTGATGATTGGCATTTAAGACTTGTTGTATTACCACCAGATGCCACATTTAATAAATCTGCACCTAGCTTTGCGATAGATCGTGCAACGGAAATTCTAAAAAACCGAGGTGAACAACCGCGTTTTAAACAAAATCGTTTGATTTTTCTTGCAGCGGATTTCAATAACCTAAGTAGGTTAATTGATCATGTACGCTCAAAATTAGCATGGGAATCCATTGTCAGTGACATCAAAGACACAAGATTAAACCTTGATCAACTTCAAGCAAAACAAGCGACTAAAAACCTTGACGATGCAAAAGATGGCTTGCGTCGGATGATTCGAGAAACTTACAAATGGTTGTTAGTACCTATGCAGGAAGCACAACCAGGAAAAGGTTTATCGAACATTGAATGGGAAAATTTCGCACTCAATGCAAATGCACAAAATATGTCCAAAGAAATGGAACGTATATTGGCAGAAAACGAGCTACTAATTACAGAATGGTCGCCGATTCATTTGCATGAAATGCTTAAATCATGGTTTTGGAAAGACGATGTACGCGAAGTAAGTGCAGCAAATGTATGGCAACAAACCTGTCAGCAATTGTATTTGCCACGCTTAAAAGATGACATTGTATTTCAATCAACGCTAAACAAAGGTTCGGGTAGCAAAGAGTTTTTTGGTTTCGCTTATGGTAAAAAAGACGATGAATACAACAGCTTTTCTTTTGGTAAATCTACGTCACCATTATTAGAAACTCTGTTGTTAATCGAACCTTCTGCTGCTTGCAAATATGAAGAATCACAAAAACCTGTAATCGTTGAACAACCAATACAAATTGATCCTGTTCCATCAGATAAAGTAGTTCCTCCACTGCCACCAATCGATTCAATTCCTTCAGCACAGTCTCTGAAAACTCATTTTTACGCGAACATTGAACTTGATTCATTAGTCGCTAAAAAACAATTTGCTGATTTAGTCGATGAAGTCATTTTACAATTCACTTCAAAACCTGGCGTGAAAATGAAAATATCTCTGGAAATTGAAGCTGAATCAGCTACTGGTTTTGACGACAGTTTGCAACGTGCTGTTAAGGAAAATTGCAATGTGATGAAATTTAGAAACGCAGAATTTGAATAAAGAAGTGAAGAGTATTAAAAAAACGATTAAGCTAATCAGCTTATAACATGACGAATGAAGATGTTTGAACTTTAACGTCCGACTCCCCTGAAAATCCGAATTTGCTTGCAGGCTTGAAAGATTCTCAGGGATTAGCGGCATAACCTGTGGGATATACAGATGTACTTATACGAATCATTTGCGCTCCTATCTGGAGGCGAAAAAT
>JBAXMT010000170.1:0-5107 GCA_037134135.1 Methylococcaceae bacterium
CGACGCGGATAATAAGCCCGAAAAATAAAATTGTCAAAATAAAAATAAATCATCCGTTAGGAAAATCACATAAAAGTAGCTCAATTTCTATCTGAAAATACGATTGCAGCAATTTAATTATTTTTCTAACCGAGGCATTACCCATGCAAGAAACAGATTTTTTTTACAATAAAGTATCGACGGTTGAAGTCGCAGATTTTGTGAATGAATTACAAGAAAGCGCGAAAACAACAGGCGGTACATTCGATTCAACCGCCGCCGATGATTTTGTTTCGTCAACCAGCGCAAAATTACCTGAAAATTTACAGATTTTGCTGGATGAATGCGGCGATAAATCAGGCGTTATTACAAGAGCGATTTTAGACGGTATTTCAATTTATGAAAAATCGCATGGCGGTAACGTACCTGCGGATTTGGTTGAACAAGCCCTACATAACGCTTATGGCACAACGGATGACGCGCGTCGTAAATATCATTTACCCGCATTAGATAGTGCATCAAGCAATAGCTCAGATTCTTACAGCTTGCAACCAAACCGCGCGGTTGTGGCTATCTTGTCGATGTTTAGCGAGGCAATTCCCTTTGCTCACTATTTGCCGTCTGACATCTCAAGCAACGAGGCACGCCTTGCAATTTTGCAACATCAAACCGACGGCGCATTTGGTGCTTACGGCGCGGGTGCATTGTTGGATGGTATCAACAGCGGCGATGCGTTTATTTCAAGCTCACGAATTCATAAATGTACGATTGATAGCACTGGCGCGGTAACGGGCAAAATCACAGGCAATCAAACAACGCATGAAACGTGCGACCCGTCAGGTGTGACAACTGTTCTATTGCGTGGGCGTTCGATTGTTTATGTGAATGGTCAAGTGGCGGCGCGGGAAGTGGACAATTCGGGTTCGGGTCATTCAGCGGTTAGCGGTAGCATTAAAGTAGCGGGTACGTCTTACGCAATTGGTGGTTATATCGATACCGATACAGGCGTGATTGCATTAACCACAACGCCAGCCATGCCAACGGGAATTCCAGTTGTGGTTGAAGCGTTTATTGATTACGAGCGCAATCCTGCTTTAACACCGAAAATCATCACCAGCGTTAATACTTTCAAACTTTACGCCAATTCATGGCGCGTCTTTACGCAACAAACTATCGATAGCCGTACTCAAATGGCAAACGAATTAGGTTTAGATCCGTATTCAGAAAGCGTCATCGGCATACAACAACAATTCGCAAACGAACGTCATTACAAAGTCTTAGGAATGGCAATGCGTTTAGCGGCAAATAATACGCTTGATTATGATTTTGGCTGGGAAGCTGGTTCATTAGCACAAAAAACCCGTGCAATGATTTTCCAAGATTTCGCTACGCCTTTAGGTGCAGCAGACCAACAAATGGCAAACGATACGATGAATCACGGCATTACGCATTTGTATGTCGGTAAATTCTTAGCGTCAATGATGCTTTCAATGCCAACAAACATCTTTACGCCGTCTGGTATTCCAGCGCGTCCGTCAATTTACAGAATCGGCAGATTGTTTGGGCGTTTTGAAGTGTATTACGCGCCTAAATTAGTACCCGAATCTATTGTGAATGGTCGTCAAGCGGCAAGCGTTTTATGTATTGGTCGTGCAACTGACGTAACCCGTAACCCGTTCATTTTGGGTGATGCCGTTGCGCCGTCTGTGATTCCAATTGCAACGAACGCGGATTTAAAAACAGGCGCGGGTTTCTATGCGCGTAACTTCACAGCGGTTAATCCGCACGCCCCTAGTTCATTAGGTTGCGCGATGATTAACATCACTAACTTAACTTAATCAGGAGTTTAAAATGGCAACTAAATTTATTATCGGTGCGCCGTCCATCACTGGTATTGACGCAAACGATTTGGTAAATGAGTTTTTCGCAGATTCAACGTTTCCGTTGACGATTCGCTTACAAAACCATTTACCGCGCAACATTTCACTTCCTGAAGTTAATGTGTTTTTAAAACCTTTTGACGACAAAGCCGAAGCGAAAATTAAATCACTCGATAAATTACATCGTTTAGTTTCTTCAATTGAGCAAATTGCAGAATTGAATAAGCACGAAGCAGCGATTACCGTTGAAGATTTAACGCCCGTTTCAACACCAGCAAAACCTGCAAAAGTAACTCCTGTAGTTGCGCCTGTCGTCGTGCCTGTAGTTGAACCAGTTGTAGGGGGTTAATCATGCAACCATTTACAAGACAGCTAGGTGCAGAATCTGGCGTACAACTTAATCCGTTGCGTGATAATTCTGAAATTCCTACAGCCGATAATTCGGATCAGGTTTTTGGTATTTTAATGCGTGCAACACGCGGTCGGATTGATAAGCCTTTTGCGGTTGACCGTGGAAACGTGCTTAAGCGTTTAGGTCGTGGCGAATCAATGCGCTCCACATCATTAAATGAGGCGTGGGTTCATGTTACTGAAGCCTTAAATCAAGGTGCTTATCAAGCGATTGTGCAGCGATTAGTGACAACAACGGCAAAAGTAAAGTGGGCAGTTTATGGCGCGGAAGATGGTTTAGCGGCAACGCCTTACACTTATTTTGTGTCGGACGTTGAGCCTGAAGATAATTTCATGTTTGCCGTGAATCACCTTGAGTGCTACAACGATGGCATCAAGATTAGATTTCATGCCGAACAAAAGGCAAATGGCGGTATTGACCAGCCCAACGATAAAATCACGTTAAATGTTTATGATAGTTTGGATGAATTACTTTATGAATTTTACGGGTCACTTAATCCTGATTCTAAAAATGATTACGGCGTGTCTGATTACTTACCAGATTTGGTTTCACGGCTAACGGATTCAGTTGAAATTACAGTTGGTAACACTCGTGAAATTGCAGTTGATTCATTGGCGTATGGTTACAACAATGCAGGTCATGCTAAAAAAATTGCGTCTGACGTACTGGTTTGTTTTGAAGAAGGCGGCACTGGCTATACAACGCTTGATTACATGGCTGCACGTTCTAAATTGCAATTCACGCCGTTTAATTATGCGTACATTTCGAGCGGCGGTACACAATCCCCTGCTTTGTTAGCACAATTAGCGCAATTGGCTTTTGATACAAACAGACAATTGAAGTTTGATATTGATGGAAAATTAACGATTGAGGCGGCGATTGCATTTGTTGAGCAGTTGAATATGGGCGCAAGTCCAACAGCACATTTAATGCACGCTTTTTATGCACCTTTGAAATGTGATGACCCAACAGGCATTAACGGTAAATTGTGGTTAGGCACAGCGACATTCAACATTGCAAGATGTTGTTTGCGTAATGCACAAACAAATACAAAAGGTTTTGCGCCTAAAAACTTCCCTATCGCTGGACGTGAACATCCGTTGCAACGTACTGGAATTAAGCAAAACTATACGCCAACTGACCAAGAATTGAATTCGTTAGCGCGTGCAAAAATCAATCCTGTACTTTTTGAAATTTATAGTGGTGGTGGTCGTTATGTATTCCGCGATTCGTTGACCTGTGCATTGGTTGAATCTAGTTTGAAAAAACTGATTGCGGTTGCCGATATGAGTACGACGATAGACGATATGGTGACGCGAGTTGGTAAGGATATTTTGCAATTGCCAATGGAAATTGCAATTAAAAGAATGAATGCCTTTTTAGGCTCATATTTTGAAGGCGCACAAGCGGCAGGTTGGTTAGTTCGTGGCGAAGGAGACCCGTTTAAATATGCGGTTAAGCCTAATGCAATTCGTCCGTATGACCGTATGGATGTTGACTACTGGCTTAGATTTGACGGGACTGTGCGTCAGATTTTCGTGACGCAAACTTTGACCCGTTAATTTAATATAAGGAGGCGTAATGAATTTATCCGATTTATTGCGCCGCAACATTGTTTTAGACAGTTGCGGCGACAAAGAAAAAGTAGATACAAAGAAAAAACCAACACTTGATGCAGCGAATGAAAGCGCGGCAAAGTATGCTATGCAAGATATGAAACTCAAAGCTGCAAGTGCGATTGAATCGTGGAAAAATAGCGATGATTTAGACGATGATGAAACCAGCGCGGATAGACTACAAACTTTGTTTTTTGGAATTGTTGATTTTAATAATGACGGGGAATTGAGTGAAGAAGAAAATAGCTATTTAGAAGCGTTATTAAATTATGCTTGGGATTATTTAGCAAGCAAAGACATTACAGACGAAGACATTGATTTGCTTTTAAATGAATGGGATGACGAGGCGGCTGACAGAGTAATGGATTTTTTAAATGGCGACGGAGCAGATGCAGATGATTTAGATAATTTCGCGTTTGGTGACGATGCTGAAGAAGCGGTTTTAGACGCTACATTTAAAAATGTGATGGCAGTTCGTACTGGTAAAAAAGTGAGAATTCGTAAAAGAATCGCGGGCGCACCATCGCGCCGTTCAGCAAAACAAAAACTTGCGGTGCGTAAAATGCACATGAAAAGCCATAGTGCAGCAGCTCAAATGCACCGCGCTAAATCAATGAAAGTTCGTAGGCGTAGCGGCTTGTAAAATCCTAAAAAGGTCATTATGAAATCAAGCCGCGTAGTCGTGACACGCGGCTTTTTAATATCCAAAAATATCACTTTGACTGAGTAATCGTTGTGATTTAACAATGCGGCGGATTTGTTGGGCGCATAAATCGTAATCTCTGCAAAGCTGCCCGATATTCGACCCCGTAAATTTTTTATAAATATCGCTATTTCTAAGGTTATTCTTAACCCGCTTGTTGATGTAAACTGGTTGCCCCGCATATTCGCTATGTATCGTTTTTTCAACTCGCTTAATTAACGCCTCAGCATCTTTTGCTGAAATTGAAAGTGACTTTATTTCACGCGCTAAAATTTCGCGTACGTCAGTTAAGAAATTCGCCATTGTTTTTGCCTTTGGTTTTAGTTTATTTTTTGATGGGTGGCGCAATTGTGGATTAGTCGAAATTGCTTTATAGTGTTTAGAGTTGCTTGATGTTGTATTGCGCCATTGGGAAAGCGTGCAATGTGTTGATTTTATTATGTTTGTATTGTTGTTTGTACCACTCATAATCGGCAGGTCGTAAGTTCAAGTCTTACAGGGCTCACCATATATTTCA
>JBAXMT010000171.1:0-5084 GCA_037134135.1 Methylococcaceae bacterium
GCAGTTAGCGTTTAATAACTTATGTTAGAGAACGTTAAGAAAAAATTATCGGAATAATAATGACAAAACAACATTTGGAATAGCAGTTATTAGAAAAATTGCGGCAAGAAATTGACGAAGGGATAAGCTTTGCACTTAAAAACGGTGTTAAAACAAAAAACTATACGATAAGATAACATTGATTGGATAATAACAATTTTAGGGAAGACGATGAGCAAAAAACAAATTGCAGCTATTGGTTTTACTGTATTTTTAATCGTTACATACATTGGGGTTGAAATGTATGTATCAAACATAGCCGAAGAGAAAGTTAACAATGCTATTGCAAAGGCAGCCAATTTTGCCGATATTAATTACAAGAAAGTCAGTGTTGATTTACTTGGGATGGATGTAAGAATTTCTGACATTACCATTTCCCCTACTGATTCTAAGAAAAAATTAAAAATTGATGAAATCGTAATTCGTGACATAGATGACAAAGCAAATGTACCTACTTTTTTATCTGTGTCCTTCAATGGAATAGAGCTAAATATGGCAGAGCTTGGCGAAAAAGAAGAGCTGCTCAGAAAGTTAGATTACAGTGATAAGATGATGGTCAACTTAAATTTAGACTATGTATATAACGAAGAGAAAACAGAAATAGATATTAAAAAAATAGGTATGGGTGCGGATGAGGTAGGAGAAATTACTGCCAGTTTTAGGTTGGGCAATATTTCACTAAAGCCAGAAGAAATAGCGGGTCTACTTTTTAATTTTCCGCAACTCATTTTCCATGAAGCAAAAATTGAATATAAAGACGACTCATTGGTTGAGCGTCTTATGAGGCTTGGTTCTGAAGGAAAAAAAGTTAGCGTAGAGGATTTTAAAAGATCTCTAATTCAATATGTTGAAGAAGAAGTTATAGAAGAAAAAGACGATTTCATGAAGAAGATGTTAAGTGAATTTAAGGATTTTCTTGACAGTCCTAGAAAAATTTCAATTTCAGCATCACCTTCAAAACCACAACCTTTTGGTAGGATTATGAATACTACCCCCAAAGATGTTGTTGAACTTCTCAATATACAAGTAAAATCCGAGAATCAGTGTCAAATATGCGATTTGTATCAAAGTATTTCAATAAAAAAACATCCAGAAATTAAAAATGAATCCAGTTCTATTTTAGAAACAAAAAAAAACTACACCACCGCAAACATCTAAAATTTTGCCATTTATTGGTACAAGTGAATTTAATTTTTATGGTGGTAGTGGTACAGGACAAACTATTTCAATTGATAAGACTGGAATGACAGTTATTCAATCACATGGTGCTGGTACGGATGGAACATCCTCTACAGATTATCAAGGACAATTTTCTAATCTAAAAGATAAAGATGGTTCTGAGTATTTAATAAAGGACAACAAAATTTATCTGATGGAAGATGGGCAATTTGTGAAAAGTTGTATTGAGGAAAATGCTGTTTGTGAATCGACTTTAAATCCATTAGATAAAATCGAACAACACGAAGCTCAAGAATTTAATACTGTTGTTAATCACCCTTCTGAATCTGTGCAAGAATTTCAACCTGATGCTGGATTAAATTTAGATGCCGAGCCTGTTGCAAAAACTAATAATGCAGCAACTATTAAAGCGAACGCTTCATCAACTGAGTTAATCATGGCTATGATTCAATTTGCCAACGACTACGAAAAACAAATCGAAGCGAGAAAGCGCGTTGAAGCCTTGCCTAAACCTAAACACGGTAATAAAAAAGAAGCGCGAAAACTAAATGACCAAGCGTTAGCTTTAGCAAAACAAGCCAATTACCAAGATGCGCTCCCAATTATGGAATCTGCCTATAAAGCCGATTCTGCGGATGTTGAAGTCGTTAATAATTTGGCTTATTTGGAAGTTATGTTAAATGATTTCAAAAGTGCCAAAAAATACCTTTTTGAAACGTTGATATTAAAACCTGATAGAAGTGGGGCATGGGCTGATTTAGGTAGAGTTTTTGTTGCAGAAGGGAGTGAAGAATATGCGAAAAACTGCTACATCAACTTTTTTATCGCTTCAAAAAATCCTGACGCAGCATTGAAACATTTAACAACTGAGGTTCCTGACAACCCTGTTTTAACTCGTGTAAAACAGGCGGCAAATGAAGAAATTTCTTTATGGAGTTCTGGGGATTAACGAGTTTTGAATGACATCAGGATGTGACCTTTAGGATTCGGTCAAAAACAACTCACCCTTTTTAGTGTTGGTTATTTTTTGAATACCTGTAAAAATCAACCTTTCGTGGTTTTTAAAAACTGAAATCGGGATGTTATATTTGACCGAATCCTTAGCAGGAGTATTTTCTGTTTCACGTCCAACTACAACTATGGGGTACCAATACTAAAAGTGCCATTTAGCGGTGAAAATTTAGTGCCAAATAGCTCTAAAAGTCACAACTGTGCCATTATTTCGATAAAATTTTGGTGCCATTTAATTTCAAAGTCACACGTTCAGTTTGGAGCTAAAGGTCTATCCTTTGATATTCTCTAAGACCTGTTTCATGTAAGATTGAGTACACATGATTTTACACTTTACCCATTCGCTGCAACCCGCATTCCTTCGTGTAAAGCAAACTTACTTATTAAATTATTTTACACTTGTAATGGTAGAGTTAAGGACTTATATTACACATTAAATTTAATGGGGGAGTGCATCATGTCGAATATCGGTTACATCAGAGTTTCATTCATCGGGCAGAATACCGAACGACAATTAGCCAGTGTTAAATTGGATAAAGTATTTGAAGATAAATGTTCAGCCAAGAATGTTGACCGCCCTCAGCTCAAGGAATGTCTTGAATGGTTACGCGAAGGTGATACTTTACACGTTCATTCTATTGACCGATTGGCGCGGGATTTATTTGATTTGCAATCATTGATAAGTCAGTTGATGGCTAAACGAGTAGTGGTGAAGTTTCATAAAGAAAGTTTAATCTTTGAACCCGATAGCTCCAATGCCCTGAATCAGTTAATGTTGCACATGATGGGCGCGTTTGCTCAGTTTGAACGGGAACTCATTAAGGAACGTCAACGGGAAGGAATTGCAGCAGCTCAAGCTAAAGGGGTTCAGTTTGGTGCTAAACGGAAATTGACCGATGAACAAATCACTGAGATTAAAGTTCGATTAACTGTTAGCTGTGATAAGTCGGCGTTGGCACGGGAGTTTGGTATTTCACGACCCACATTGTATGGATTGATGAAGGCTTAAATATCCAAATCGAGCGTTTGGGTTTAGTAAATTGCCATCTAGCTAATCAATTTCACTAATCAATTTCATCAGAATCACCTCATCAAAGAGTAATTATTTTAAAATTAAATTGGACAGTTCATTACATTTTTAACAAATACTTTCAATAGAGAAACTATTTCTCTATAATTCACCGATGGGAAAAATTTATACTGAAAATGGCTGGCTGATTCGTGTGCAAGGTAATGAACATCCACCTGTTCACGTTCATGTCTTACATTCAAATGGCAAAGCGTTAATTACACTCGATGGGCAAGTTAAGAATTCTGGTGTACCTGCCAAAGTTATCAAACAAGCCGTTGAATGGATTACATCAAACCAAGACATTATCAAATCTGAATGGCAACGAATGAACAATCCACGAGGTAAATCATTATGAGAAAAAATAGTTTTCGTTTAGCTGGCGTAACAGCATTACCCCCTTACCAACTTGAAATCACTTACACAGATAACAACACCATAACGGTGAACCTAGAAAACCTTAGTAAATCATTTGAAGTTTTTACACCACTCGAAGATTCAAACGAATTCGTCAGTGCAACCATTACTGATTTTGGTTTCACACTTGAATGGTCATGTGGTGCGTCACTGGACTGTGACCGATTATTTGAAATGGCGTTGGAACAATCAGGCATGGTCGCAAATGCACGTTTTAGGCATTGGCAAGATGTAAATCAGTTATCACTTACTCAAGCGGCGCAAGCAATCGGTTTAACTCGCCGAACTATCAGTCAATACAGAACTGGAAAACGTCCTGTCCCGCGTACCGTCTCTTTAGCTTGTAAAGGTTGGGAAATAGAAAAAAATTCTGAGCAGGTAGCTATTTAAATAACAGAACAATCAATCACAACAGTTATTAACAAATGGAAAATCATTGAAATGGATGGATATTTCGACTTCACAGGGCAGGTAATGAAAGAGAAAATTTTCGAATTTGAAGAACTGAAAAACCTATCTGAGCAAGAGCTTAAAGCATGCTTAGAAGATAGTTGGAACATAAAAAATGGACAGTTTGAGGTCTGGGGAGAGATAAAGCCATTAAAAGATACAGCTTGGGGATATTTAACGAACCCGCGTACTATAAGCGATAATAAATTACTAACTTATCCATTAAAAGGCATTAGCAGGATTTGTGAATTTTTTATTAGTCCCAATGACGCTAAAAAATTTGGCGATCGAGATTCGTCGCGTTTTATTCGCTGTAAATTAGAGTTATCCCCACGTTCAGAGCGCGAAAAACATAATATCCCTTTTGAAATGAATGTTTTTTCAGGCACTTGCTCATTGCTTGAAGAATTACCAGAAGAAGTCCCGCATGAAATCTTGTCGCATAATGAAAAAACATTTTTTATCTCTAAAAGTATTTACGAATTCTACCATTACCAAGCTGATGAAAAGATCAATAAAGAGTTTGAAGAATTAAAAATGAAGCAATTTCAAGAACTGTCAGAGGCTCGTGATATTGCTGAAAAACAGCTTGATGTCATCCAGAATGAACACTCATCCTATGAAAATAAACGAGATGCCGCAATAAAGGTTTATCAAACTCTAGTTAGTAATGAGCAAAAACTTAATGAAACGATAAAATCTTTGGAAAGCCAAGAGCAGCGGAAACAAGAAAGAATAGCTCAATTAACAGCACAATTTTTCCAGTTAGAGACAGAAATGAATCATAAAATCACACGTCTTAAAAATTATGTATCTGACAAAGCTTCATTTTTAAAAACCTTTGAGTTTTTAGATGAAGAAGACCTTGAATGCGAATTAAGAGCTAAATAAAAAGCCAGTTCAAATCAGTAAAATAGCG
>JBAXMT010000172.1:0-5017 GCA_037134135.1 Methylococcaceae bacterium
AAATTTTTGATACGCAACGCAAAGCCGAATTGCAACATCAAGCGGGTTTGATTCGATTATTTCAATTGCAACAGCGCAAAGAATGTACTTACGCGCTGAAAAATATGCCGAAAAATGCCGCGTTAGAACTGGCTTATAACCGTTTGCCGCAACATCCGATTTTGAAATCAGAACACGTTGCCGAGTATAAAAATGATTTGCTAACCTTGATTTTGAACAGTGTTTTTGTAGAAGGTAAAACGATTCGCACGCAAGCCGCGTTTGAACAAAGTTTGAAAGAAAACAAAAGTTTATTAGTTACGCGAGCGGTTGAAATCAGCACGTTGGCGTTAGAAATTATGAAAAGTTACGGCGAACTCAAAACCAGTTTGCAACGACTTAATGCGGCTGACCCGCTGACAAAAAGCCTTGATGAACAACTGAATTATTTGATTTACGCGGGCTTTATTCGCACGATTCCGTTTGCTCAATTCAAACATTTGCCGCGCTATTTGAAGGCGATGCAATACCGTTTAGACAAACGCGATAACACGCCACAAAAAGCCAATGAACTCGCGCGTTTTCAGATTCGTTATTGGAATTCGGTTTCGCAACGGCTGAAAAAAGAAATCGTTACGCCTGAAACGGAAGCGTTTCGTTGGATGTTGGAAGAATTTGCGGTGTCGTTGTTTGCCCAACAGTTGAAAACAGCGATTCCTGTGTCGGCACAGCGGTTGGAGAAGGCGTTTTCGTAGAATAATCTTAAAAAAATGGGTAAAATCTTGCTGAATTTTTTAAAAAGAACAAGAGGTTAAAATGAAAACACGCTATAAAATTATTTTTTCTTTTTTGATGGTGACTTTATCTAGCATTGTCAACGCTACCTCAATCTATCTTCAAGTTCGTGACGTAATGACAAACATTTCTATTGATGCAAATGTTGAAGTCAATAAACGTAAATATCATTTGAATGCGTTTGAACCGTTTCAAGCGAATTTACCTAACGGAACTTACAGCATAAGTATCACAGCAGATGGTTATAAACCAATGCAAACAGATGTTACCGTTGGCAATAATGCCCCTTCTGAATACAAGTTTATGCTTGAGCCACAACCTTCACAAAATCGACAAGTTAAACGTCAAGCAATGATAGCTAAAGATGCTGTCAATGTACCTGTATCAAATTTTTATGGTTATGTGACAGACAGTTTCGGCAAACCTTTAGCGGGTGTGAATGTCCAAGCCGTTGAATCTGTTATTTCAACAAGCACTGATGCACGCGGCTATTTTAGTTTTGATGTGCCGATTCCATCGGATATTGAAAACCCCACGCAAACATTAACGTGGAGCTTACCGAATCACAAAACATTACGCCGTTCTAATGTCTTACTCATAGATGAAGCACAGGGTTATAAAATTGAATTGTTAGATGGCAAAGGGCAAATTGATATTTTAGAAAATGAAAAATTGTTAAAAAACGAAACACCTTCAATTGGGCAGGTGACTGTATCAAAACAATCTGCATTAGAAGTAACAACATCCAGCCACGAAATAAAATTCAGTAAAAACGCTCGTCCGTTTATTACTGTACCTACAGTGATAGGAGTTGGTTTCGATTGTACGAAAAGAAATTGTAAGCGGTCAGAATATTTTCCTTTTGAAACTTATGTTGCACTCGGTTTAAGCGAAGAATGGATGGTAAATTGGGATAAGAATGCGTTAAAAGCAGGGGCAATTGCTTATCGTAGTTATGCTGCATCTTTTACCGTCAAACCGATTAAAGGCTTGCCTAAAGACTCTACAAAAATAGATTCTGTAAAAGTTTATTATGACATTTGTAACTCAACATACTGTCAGGTTTTTACTGGAAAAAAAATACCAACTAAATCTGTAACAGAAGCAGTACAAGAAACAGCAGGATTTATGTTGACTAGTGACAAAGAAACTCCATCACTTAGCGAATATGCAAGCATTACCAATGGTTTACCCTACCCAAAAGACCAAACTTATTATACTGAAAATAAGTATTGCAAAGACCACTATCAAGAACAATATAATTTGTGGAAAACAGATAAATCTAAAGATAAACCGAAAACGTTTGTTCCAAAACGTTCTGATGGCAAATCATGCGTAAAAATTACAACTGCCGATAAAACGGCTACGGGTTGTGGCGATGGTTTTAGTGGCGAGCCTGATTATTTGAAAAATGTCATGTCTGGTGGTTGGTGGTGTTTAGCCGATTTTGTTCAGTCTGGTAAGTTTCATTTTGGACATGGAAGAGGGATGAGCCAATGGGGAAGCCAATGGTGGTCAAAAGAGGGTAAAGACTGGAGCTGGATTTTATGGCATTACTATCAAGAAAAAAGAACTCCTCCAGCCAAGAAGGCAAGCAAAACAGACCCAACGCCATATCAGGAAATTTCATCACCAGTTGATACAAGTAAAAATGCACCAACTGCTGATAAAGAAACAGCTAGCACAGGCGATACCATCAATTTATCGTGGAAAGTAAATAATACCTCTGCTATTTACAATTCCAGTAGCAATTCAGATTCGATGTTAAAAAACTTGTTGTTTAAAGCTACGCTCGAATCAGGTTCGACATCGATAACATTAACAAACAGCAATTCGCTTAGTTTAAGTCTTTCTAAAGGATTAAAAGAATTAACCAATTCGTTCACTATTCCCTCGAATGTTCAATCAGGTACATACACGATTAAGCTCCAAATTTGGTTAGATGCTAACAAAAATAACAAAGTTGATGAAGGAGATACCAACACAGATTTATTGTTGGGCGAAAACAAAAAACTCAGTATCAAAGTTGAATCTAAATCTATAGGCATAGGCTTTACCAAAATAGCCAACAACGGCGCAGAACTTCCAGATAGCGCAGTTTTAGGTACAAAACCCAAAGATTGGGCTTGCACTAAAGACAACAAGACAGGCTTGATTTGGGAAGTTAAAACCACTGATGGTGGGTTGCGTGACCAAAATAAAACTTACACTTGGTACAACGGCGACCCTACTACAAATGGTTATGACTTGCATTGTGCTAAGTATCCAGATGATTGTAAATTAAGAACCAATTCATATGGAACGGTTTATTCTCCTCTGTACAAACCCGAAGAGTTCATAGGTTATGAAAACAACGGTCAAAACACAGAAGCCTATACGAAAGCCGTCAATGCTACAGGTTTATGTGGTTCAAGTAACTGGCGATTGCCGACAAATGAAGAATTAAAAAGTCTTGTTTATTGTTCAGATGGCAAAACAACAACGCCTGCCAAAGAAGAATCTGGCAGCATTGAGTGTACAGGTTCATCGGCTTATCCAGCCATTAACACTACTTATTTTGATTACTACGACGACAGCTATTATTGGTCTTCTTCGCCTAATGCTAGGAATAGTGGCAGGGTCTGGGCTGTCAGCTTCGACTACGGCTTCGGCTATTCGTTAAACAGCTTCGATATTATGTACGACTACAATCTTGTTCGGTTAGTGCATTAGTAACAATGTATTTGTATTTGGAGGTGGAAAAAAGATGATGCTGTGTGTTGTTCCCTGTAACACAAGCGAAAACGAAATGTGGCTGGATGTTTTTTGGTCTGCTCGTAATGTTTAGCAATGAGTTAGGGTGTAAAACTTAAAAATTCGAATTTTGGAGATTAAAATGAACACAAAAAAATTTTTGGTATTTGTCAGTTTATTTCTGTTGTTTGGGAATGCTTCATCGTCTCCAAAAGACGATGTATTAAGGTTGATTGATAAAAGCAAACTCACCACTGTCAAATTTTCTGACGGTAGTAAAACTTGGAAAAATGGAACTACCGTTTATAAACTTGACGATAACAAAGCTATTATTGTTAATGCTAAACAATTGGCGTTAGACACAGATGGTGCATCGGCTGAAATTAGGGCTTGTGATGCAACTTCGCAAGCTAAAACGGCACTCTCCGACAGTCACGGTAATCCGACAGATGCGAACAGTATTCCTTATTTCGTATTGCCTGTAGTTTCGTGTCATCGAGAAAATAATAAAACGATATGCACCTCAACTAATTCACCCAGCAAACAACTTGGCTTAAAACTGGGAGATTTAGCAGTCGTGATTTCTGGCGATAAATTAGCGTATGCAATAGCGGCAGACGCTGGACCAGCGAATAAATTTGGCGAAGGCTCTGTGCAATTACATCGAGAATTAGGACATGAAACTGTAGGAAAAATTGCTCGACATCCTAAATGTGCAATTGATGAATCTATGGCATCAGAGGTTTTGATAGTCGTATTTCCTAACTCAAATAGAAAATGGCTTCCAAAAGAAGACATTAGTAAAAAAGGGGCTGAATTATGGGATGCTTTAATAAAGTCTGAAATTCAAAATTGATTTCTTGAGAACTCAAAACCGTCCTTTTGGCACACGCTGAAAGGGCGGTTTTTTTATTTTTGCAATTTCGTTGAGATGAAGAGTGGTTGTATGCGTTTTATGACCATAAATTACCGCCCGAAATTGTCAGCGGCGTAATAACGCTCGACACTTGGCGTAAAAAAATTGAGCGTGAAAATAAGCAGTTCTTATTTTTGACCAAAGAAGATTTAACCCGCGAAAAAGGCGAGGAATATGTCAACGAGTGGGATTTTCCTGACCATAAAAAAGTCGGCAAACTGACGATTGCGTTGCAATACCGTTTTGAACCTGGACACGATGAAGACGGCGTGACGGCGATTATTCCAGTGCATCAACTCAATCAAATCACGCAAACGCCGTTTGATTGGCTGGTGCCTGGAATGTTGGAAGAAAAATGCGTTGCGTTGGTCAAAGCCTTGCCGAAAAACATTCGCAAACATTTCGTTCCCGTGCCTGAAACGGTGAAAAAGTGTTTAGAAATCGAACCCGATTTTAAAGGTGCGTTGGAAGAATGTCTCGGCAACCGATTACGCAAACTCACGGGCGAAGCCATTCCGCTCAATGCGTGGAGTTTTGATGGCATGACCCACCATTTAAAAATGAATTTTCGCGTGATTGATGACGAAGGGCGTT
>JBAXMT010000173.1:0-4997 GCA_037134135.1 Methylococcaceae bacterium
CTTGAATTTATTGCAAAGTCGCTACGATACACTCAGTCTTTCTTATTGTGCATAAACTCTCGTATTTAACAGTGAGTCGATAGGTGCTGTGGGTAGTTGATTACAAGCCAATCACATTCCAAATCTTTCTTGAAGGAAATAGGTACTCAACATTTTCATCAAGGCAATATCAACAGTGCAAAGACCTTTCTTATCCATCTTTGGCAGATAATCGAGTAATTCAATAACAGCTACTTGATTGTAAAAGGGAATTTTCGACATATTAGAACTTCGGAGTGTGTCCTGAATAAGTTGCTGAAAAGGTTCATTAGGTTTAAACATCGACGGGGGGGCTAAAAACGGATGTTTTTGACGTTGATACATCGATTCAGTTATGAATGGTTTTGCCGCTTCTTTTAAAACATATTTTTCAGTAACACCGCGAATTTTAAGTGAAACAGGCATACTCACAACTAACTCAACTACTTTATGATCCAAAAATGGCAACCGCCCTTCGATGGAATGCGCCATTTCAACACCATCGCCTAACATTCGTAAAAGATAATTAGGCAATATGGTTTTTGACCACAAATAAAGTGATTGATTGACGGGGTCTCTATTTGTTAGTTGCCCTTGTACGTCAAGCGCATTAAACAAATTACGATAAGCATTCATTTGATGAAATTGAGAAATAAAATCTTGGGAATACAAAGTGCTATTTTTAACAAAGCCTTCTGAAAAAACGTGCATCCAAGATGGTATAAAACCCAACAAACTCAGAACACTTTGTAATGATTCACTGTGATTGCCTTCAGCTAAAAGTAATCCAACAGAAATATTATTTTTCGATTTTAACGCTTGTAACAAGGCGTTTATATCATTTTTGTTTTGCCCCTGTTGATTATGAAGAATCATATCTTGGCGAAAATGAGCATAACCGCCAAATACTTCGTCCGCCCCTTCGCCCGTTAGCACAACTTTATAACCCGCCGCCTGTACCTCGCGACTTAAAACATATTTTGCCGTTGTGCCAGCGTTAACAGAAAGCGTTTCACTATGCCAAATGGAATCCGAAAAATTGTCAGCTAAATCAGCTTGGCAAATAGGAATAACATTTAAATTCGCCCCTGTTAACAGTGCTGTTTCACGCGCAAAAAATTCTTCGTTATATTCTTCATCATCAAAAGCCAACGTGAAGGCGTTAATTGGCTTAGAACTGTATTTTGCTGCGATGCCTAATAATGCGGAGGAATCAAGACCGCCACTTAGATAACATCCAACGGGGACATCTGCTCTTAATCGTATCCTTACCGCTTCATCTAACGTGTGTCGAAGTTGTTCAATATAGAAATCTGGGGATTTTTGCAAATCATCATGAGCAATTTGAGGATAATTGAAATCCCAGTATTTGTGTAGTTTTACACGGTTATCGGTTGCTGTTAAAAAATGTCCAGCGGGTACTTGATAAATGTTGGCAAACATTGTGCGATCTGGCGGCAATCCTGTTTGTTCCGATTGCCAAAAAGATTCATAATCCCATTGTGCAGGAATTCCAGCCGCTAATAATGCTTTGATTTCTGATGCGATATAAAGCGTGTTATTGTAAAAACTGTAATATAAAGGTTTTATGCCAAAACGATCTCGGGCGGCAAATAATAATTTATTACTCGCATCCCAAAGCACAAAAGAAAATTCACCTCTTAAATGATGCAAACACTGCGTTCCAAGCTCGTTGTACAAATGCAGAGCAATTTCACTGTCAGAGTTTGTTTTTAATTTGTACCCTAATTTGCGAAGGTCGGATTGTGTCTGTTCAAAACCGTAAAACTCACCATTAACAATTATATGTAAGTTTTCTTCTTCATTAGAAATGGGCTGTTCACCATGATTTATATCAATAATACTAAGCCGAGTGTGTCCTAAAGCTACTTTTTTATCTGAAGAAATCCAAACACCCAATCCATCAGGGCCTCGATGTTTTAAACAATCCATTCCTCGCTTTAAAGATACTTCCGATATGGGAATGTTGTTTGAGTGCAATGCAACGATGCCACACATTAAAATGTTACCTTAAACTTTAATAAAAATTTGTTTTGTTATATTTTGGGTTTGAAGTAATTCCTCTTCTTCTTCGCTGCTCCAAAATTTACCAGCTAGTCATTTTTTTCAGATTTCGTCACAATCCCAATGACTGCAAATAATGACTCGCTTCAATGTGGTTTGGAATACGCATTAAGACTTGTTGATAAGATTCTTTTGCTTTATCTTTATTTCCTAACCAAGCATTAGCTCGCGCTAAATAAACCAATACACCGGCATCGTTTGGATAACGATGACTTAATTCATTCGCATGATTGGCTAAAATGCCCCATTTTTGCTGCCCTTCTTCGGCAATCATCAATCGCAAGTTCGCCGTGTAATCCCAAGGCGATACCGCTAAAACCTGCTTCAAATGTAACGCCGCATCTTGCCAACGTAATTCGGCTAACAACGGTAAAGAAATAGCCAATTGCGCGTCAATAGATTGCGGATTTAGTTGTAAGGCTTTGCTGTAAGCACCAATCGACGCATCATAATAACCTTGCAAATAATTGAGCCAGCCATAACGTAAATAACCAAATTCTTTATCGTCTCCTTCTTGCAATAACGGAACTAACAAAGCGGCGGCAGCCGCATATTCTCCTTTCGCTTCAAATTGTTGTGATTCTATCCACACATTAGAATTCGCTAAAGAAACTGAACTGCTGCCGGCAAGCCACAATGCAATTAACAGGTTTAATTTTCTGTTTTTGGTAATCATTACAAAGTTCTCTTCATTGATTTGTCATTGCTGTTCCGATAACGCCAACATCATTTGCTCGACCATGTCCTTGTAATAACGCCTCGAACGTTTCACCATGCAATGTTAATTTCATTTTTACACAGCCTAATTCGGGTGAAATCGTGGATTTTGTGTGAAAGTTTTGTTTTTTATGCCAATAACAACGGTATTCCTGCACCGATTCTTGTATCCATGTTTCACTTTCAATATCCCACTGCCGTTGATAATTGCACTGTAAACGATGCCCGAATGGTAATAAATGGTAAAGCCATTTTTGCAATTTTGGTAACGCTAATAAACTTGCTGTCGGTTGATCTTCCCAATGTAACAAGCCACTAACCAAAGGAGTTAAACCTACATTTAAAAGCAGTAAATCTAAACAAGCATCTTTGACATCATTACGGTCATAAAAAGCAAGAATGTTATTTGTTGTGGCAAATGCAACGCTCGCGCCAGAATCTGCATGTAAACGAAATTGTCCCGCCAACGTTAAAATAACAGTGAAAGAATGTATTTGCCATTCAGTGGCATTTTTTCTGAATTGATAAGAAAGCTGTTTCCCAATGGGTAAATACAACGCTTGGGCAAGTTTGCCATCAGAGGGTTGGGAACTAACTAAGTCATTTTTCTGTGGTTGTGCAATCAAATGAAATTGACGTTTTTCTGCACGCCGAATGACGACATTACCCAATGTGAAATTAACCGTCGGACTTCCCAAATAAATGTTTTGCTGAACGTGTAAATGAATATGTGGTTGCGGTGATCTTCCTGTGTTGCCACATTGAGCGATTTTTTGCCCAATATAAACCCAGTCGCCCACTTTGACCTGCAAACTAGATTGCTGTAAATGAGCCAGTAACACAGAATGTTGATCGTCTATCCAAATCAGCACAAAATTACCCCAGTTATTTTCGGTATCCACTTCACCAATAACGTGATCGGGCAAATAATCCATGCAGCTGCTAACTTGACCGTAAACAGGCGACAAAATGGGCAATCCAAAGCAGTAATAATCGGTTAAAAATTCGCCACTAGTTCGATAACTTTTTCCGTTTTCATCCGTCATGATGAAATCTAGTGCGTACTGCCACGGTGCTTTGTGGGTGTGTTCGCCATCCATGCCTTGATAAACAGTCCACTCACCGACAAACGGGGTGTATAAAGTAAGTGCTGAATTTCCAAAACCTCTTACTTTAGCTAATCGCACACGCTCTAAGGAAACTTCTGGTAAAGACGGGTTTTCTAACAATAAATAAGGAGCGATATTGACCGTGCGTTTATTTAAAACGGTCAGCAGCATTAGCGTTGATAACAAAAACGGCACCGCCATCATCGGTACGCCGTAAGGTAACAGCAAACTTTGCATGGTACTGGCAATCATTGCAGCTAAAGCGGATCCCAACATCGCAAAGATAAAACTTTGTATACCTGGAATAGCGAAAATACCACCAACAGCGATTGCCGTTAAAATAAAATTGAATCCAATACCAACACTAAATGCGGAATACCACACACCAGAAAGTAAACCATAAACCGTATTTCCAGCGACAAAACCGGATACCGCTAATAACGCAAGATAACGCGAGGTAATGAAAATGCCTAAAAATAACAACAATCCTGCCATCGGAACGGGCGTAATAAACGTTGCCCCTAATGCCGTTAGAAAATAATCGATAGGGACGTTTAAAAATACTTCATAACTAGGCACTGGATGCACATAATAGTTAAGTTTTACATAACCTTGTGCTGCAAAAGTACAAATAAATGCAATCAGTACAAACGGTAAACTTAATGCGGGCAACTTTTCGATGCGCCAAAGCCACTCGCTTAAAACGACACTAAAAAAAACACTGCTGACTGAAGCTAAAAATACTAATAACAATAAATTCCCATTTAATTGGTAAGTCGCACCTAATCCTAAACCAACCAACAGGCTGTTATAAATATGCAAGTCACCACCTAAATTACGAAACTTGAATAATCTTTCCGTGGCAACGGCGATGAGAGCTGAAACTAATCCAACCGTTCCGATATTGGGATACCAAAACGTTACTAATAAAAATACCAATCCTATGCGTGAATCTGCCGTAAATAAAATTGCCGCATAGCTTGAACAAATACTCTTAGTTATATTTTTGAATTCAGTAACCATGTCACCCATGTTTTTCTTAGTTATCGCGTACATTTAACATTGACC
>JBAXMT010000174.1:0-4962 GCA_037134135.1 Methylococcaceae bacterium
ATTATCTCATTTCAACTCAGGTAATCGGGAAATTGTTTTTGACTGAATCCTAAAGCAAATTGGATAGATAATAAGCTCGCAGAATCACTTAAAAGAATGGTGGGGTTTCGTAACATTGCCGTGCATGATTACAAGAAATTACAATTTGTAATAACGGTTAATGTGATTACGCAGCATTTGGATGAATTTTTGCGTTATTCATCGGCTATTTTGAAAAAAGAGGCAAATTCACAAACTGGAGATTCCAACTAATGCGTTACACAATCAAAACACAACCATTAACAGGTAAAAATCATGTATGCAGAAAAACTAAAACAATTTGAGAACGTCGAAAACTTAGGCGGTAAGGCATGGGAACACGCCATTATGATTGATTTGGCTGAAAAATCAGGCATTAAAGATTGTGCGATGCACTGCTTTCATTATCAGCAAATGTTTGAATTATTATTTAAACACTTGCTTGAAACCAAAACAGAATTTGGGGCTTATCCACACACGCACAAACTTAACAAGCTATTAGAACAATTTGCAAAACAAACGAGTTTTAAAGTGGATTCATTGCATTATTTCGACGCGCTAAATACCGTTACCGTTTGTGCTGAAGCCTATCGTTATAATTTTTTGATTGATTGCAAAACTTATCAGCGTAGTGTTGAAATTCTCAATGTCTTACTTGATGAATTAGTTGAATTTACCAATACTCATTGAATTTCTCTTGTCCACGAAATAGACACACGCGTTTCTAGCCATTGTTGTAAAAAATCTAAAAAACAACGTACTTTGGCAGACATATATTTGCGATGCGGATAAACAGCATGAATGTCGAGTGGTGGGAGTGCATAATTTTGAAGTACAGCTTTTAATTTACCTTTTTCAATATCACGGCGCACAACATACGTCGCCAAAACAACCAATCCTAAACCATTTAACGCTGCGACCCGATTAGCTTCCGCAACATTTGTTTGCATCCGACCCGACACGTTAATAGTCGTAAAACCGACATCGGTTTTAAATTTCCATTTATCTTGTGGCGCACTCGCCCAATTCACTAAACAACTGTGATTTAGTAAATCTTCAGGCGTTTTTGGTACACCATATTTTTCCAAATAATCGGGAGAACCACAAACAATCATCGACGAACTTGCTAATTTTCGCGCCACCATGCTGGTATCATCTAAATCCCCCAAATAAATGGCAATGTCGATGCCATCATCAATTAAATCGGCATGACTACTTTGCAAAATCATTTCAACATTCAAATCAGGATAAATTTTTAAAAATTCAGCGACTGCTCGAGTGATATGTGTCGCGCCAATCACAGGCGGCGCACTGATTTTTAATGTACCACGCGGTTCTGTTTGTAAATGCGTAATTGCCGATTCCATGTCTTCAATATCAAGTAAAACCTGTGAACAGCGTTCTAAATACGACACACCCATATCGGTTAAACTCAAACTGCGCGTCGTGCGATTAAATAATCGCGTTCTCAATTCGCCCTCAAGAAACATAATATGTTTAGTTGCCATTGCGCGTGAAATGCTTAATTCTCGTGCGCCACCGACAAAACTTCCCGCTTTCGCAACCCGCTCAAACACCTTCATACTCGTTAACTTATCCATTTTTTACCGCTCCCAAATAATGTCATCCCTTCGATTATAGCGGATTTTTATTTGAGAATTACGCCGAATCTTCGCATTGCATTACCATTATCATCATTCAATGGTTATAATTATCAGCATCAAACTTCGCCCTAATCTCTCATTTCAATGACATATTTTTTACCCGCACTTTTATTTTTTCCTAACGCATGAAAAAAAAATCGCGTGTCGTTTCTCGCCTTTTACTTGCTTACACCGTTGTTGGTTCAATCGCGGTAACAGGTGTCGTTTTTAAATTAGTTAAAGACGAAGTTCAGTCTTCGCGCTATCAAGCACGATATTTATCCGAAATTAGTAAGCAACTCAGTTTCAAACTCGAAAGCAAAGCTAGTAATTCAATTCGTTATCCGAATCATGGTCCTTACGATAGACGTTTGGGTTACACGTTACTTTCAGATCAAATTGATCGCTTGCAAAAAGAAGGTTTTGGTATTTCGGCACAAGCCACCGCATCGCCGATGATGATGCAGTTAATGGACGAATACGGGCTATTTCCGCTGTATCACGAAAAAAACCAAGCGGGATTACGATTAGTAGATACCGCTAATGCCCCCTTGTTTGCTGCGGCTTATCCGACTTATGGCTATCCAAACTTTGACGTAATTCCACCTGTGATTTTGAATACGCTGTTATATATTGAAAATCGTGAATTACTTAATGAAAACCGCAAAAATGTAAATCCCGCTGTCGAATGGGATCGTTTGGGTTTTGCTGTGTTGCAAATGATGGCGAAAAAGTTGGGCGTTGATGGCAATGTTCCTGGCGGAAGTACGCTTGCAACACAAATTGAAAAATATCGTCATTCGCCCAACGGTTACACTGAATCTGTTTATGAAAAAGTACGTCAAATGGCAAGCGCATCAATTCGCGCTTATTTGCTAGGAGTTGATACACGAGAAATGCGTCGTCAAATCGCACTCGCTTATTTGAATACCATGCCGCTTGCCGCCTCTGAAAAATCAGGTGAAGTTCATGGATTAGGCGATGGTTTAGTTTCTTGGTTTGGTGCAGATTTTAAAGAAGTGAATAATTTACTCGCGCCGCAACGATTAAAAGATGTTGAAACGATTAATCCTGAACAAGCGAAAGCGTATCGCGAAGTGTTGAGTATTTTGCTGTCACAACGTCGCCCGACTTATTTACTTGGTGCAGGTTTCGACGCGCTTCAAACATTGACCGACAGTTATTTGCGTTTGCTAGCGACACAAGGTGTTATTTCACCTGCGTTGCGTGATGCTGCCTTGGCAGTGAAAGTGGAGCGTGTTCCGAAAAGCAGTTCACATTATTTGTTTGTCACCGAACAAAAAACGCAAAACGTACTTCGCGCTCGCTTGGCGCAAATGCTGGGCATTAAAACCAATTACGATTTAGATCGTTTAGATTTAACCGTTAAAAGCACGATTGATTTTGGTATGCAGCAACAAGTCACCGCTGCGTTGAAAAAATTGAGTGACCCTATAAATGCCCGAGCCGCTGGGTTAATCGGTGAACGGATGCTGAGTCCAAGTAACGATTTGAGTTCAATTATTTACAGTTTGGTATTATTTGAACGCAGCGACAGAGGTAATTTGTTGCGTGTTCAAACCGATAACTACGATCAGCCGCTTGATATTAACGAAGGCATTCGGCTTGATTTGGGTTCGACAGCAAAATTGCGAACATTGGTGCATTATCTTGAATTGATTGGTGAAATTTACGAAACCTATCAAGGGCAAACACCAAAGGATTTGGCTAAAGTTCAATTACACCCGCGTGATTTCTTGTCGGCATGGGTGATTGATCAGTTGAAAGCGCGTCCTAAAATGACGCTGACCGAAATTTTAGATCAAGCCTTAGAACGCAAGTATTCCGCTAGTCCAGACGAGTATTTTTATACAGGTGGCGGCGTTCATCATTTCAATAATTTTAGCGAAGACGATGATTTAAGAATTTTGTCAGTGCGAAATGCGCTACGAAATTCAGTGAATTTAGTGTTTATTCGGATGATGCGTGATTTAACGTATCACCATTTGTACAAACCCGAAGGCATTGCGCGTTGGTTAGAAAATCCAGATGATTCCAAACGTGCCGAATATCTTGCTCGTTTTGCAGACCGCGAAGGATTGGTTTATTTACGTCGTTTTTATGCCCGTTATAAAGGCAAAAGTACCGACGATAATTTGGAAACATTGACGCAAAAAGTGTATCCAAAACCGTCACGTTTAACGATGCTTTATGAAGCGATTTATCCTGAACGTGACCGCGCTGCACTTGAAGAATATCTAAAAGCGCATATTCCGATACAAGTTTTGGTGAGTGAAAATATCGATAATTTGTTTTACAAATACACACCCGATAATTTCGATTTACAAGACCAAGGCTACATCACAAAAGTACACCCATTAGAATTATGGATGGTACGTTATTTATCGGAACACCCAACCGCGACACGCGATGAGGTCATTGCGGCAAGTGCCGAACAACGCCAAGATGTTTATCGTTGGTTGTTTAAAAATACACATCATTTTGCCCAACAACGTCGCATTATGACTTTGCTCGAAGATGATGCGTTTAAACAAATTCATGCCGCATGGGAACGTGTCGGTTATCCGTTTGCATCGTTGACTCCATCTTATGCTACGTCTATTGGTGCTTCAGGTGATAGACCTGCGGCGTTGGCGGATTTAATTGGAATTATCAGCAACGACGGCGTGAAATTACCTGCGGTACGTTTTGCGAATTTTCATTACGCAAAAGCCACGCCTTATGAAACCATTTTGGATAAGACCATCGAAAATGGACAACAAATTTTATCTCCCGAAGTGGCTCGAGCGGCACGCAGCGCGTTAATTGGCGTAGTGGCAAGTGGTACCGCTGGTGCGATGAATGGTGTTTATAAAGATGCCAATGGAAAATGGCTGGAAGTTGGTGGTAAAACAGGAACAGGCGACCATCGTAAAGATAGACATGGTGCAAATGGACAATTGATTGAAACCAAATTTATTAGTCGTGCTGCGACCTTCACGTTCTTTTTGGGCGATAAATTTTTTGGTGTGATTACCGCTTATGTCGCAGGTGAAAATGCAGGCAGTTATCATTTTACGAGTTCGTTGCCCGTGCATATTTTGAGATTTTTAGAACCAACACTTTCGCCCATGTTAAATAAAGCGAGTGCAGAACCAATAAAATCGGTTGTTGCCGCGCCTAATGATGAACAGTGACAGAAAAAGCAATGCTGCAATTTTATGCTATGCTACGCACCATGATTTTTCTTTTTTTAACCTACAAATTTAATGAGAACACGCCTTAAAATTTGCGGCTTTAC
>JBAXMT010000175.1:0-4919 GCA_037134135.1 Methylococcaceae bacterium
TCAAACGGGCAATAATCTGTGACAAAAACGCTTCTTCGATATTTTTTGCCGTTGCTGTCCCTAAATCGTTTGCAGGTTCAAGCGGCTGTGGCGCGTCTATTTGCAATTTCAAATCCTGCTGGCGAATAATCGAAACACGGTAATGACTGAGTGCAACATCACTTAAATCGATGTCATCTTCTTCCATAAAGGTTTCGCGTAACATCGGGCGTAAATGACGGGCAAACAAACTGAGCTTTTCTAAATCTTTGTCGTCGTAATCGACAATTTGCGACATGAATTCATAAAAGCGTACAAACGTGCCTAAATCTTTTTTGAAAATTTCGAGTTTATCTTTTTCTTTTTTGCATTCTTTGAAACTGTTTTCAGCGTTGGTAATCAACACGGCATCAGCAGTTTTTTTGGTGCGTTCAAACATATCTTTGGCTTGTTTAAAGGCTTCAACCGCAGATTGATAACGCTTTTGCCAACGCTCCACAGCAGGTTTGCAAATGTTGGCGATTGCCGCATTGCTTTTGCTTTTGACAAAAAATGCCGCGCAAAATTGTTCCACTTCGTGCCATGTAAAAATTCCTGCGGCGCGTAATTTTTCAGCTAAATCAAAAATCAAATTCGGGTCGGATACGTCAGCGAGTTCCGCTGTTTGAAAATACGGTTGAAACGATTCGAGTATGTCTTGCGGGTCGTTGAAAAAATCTAAAACGAACGTCGTTTCTTTGCCTAAATAAGTACGATTCAAGCGCGACAAGGTTTGCACGCATTCCACGCCGCCGAGTTTTTTATCAACGTACATCGCGCAAAGTTTCGGCTGGTCAAATCCCGTTTGAAATTTGTTCGCCACAATCATCACTTGATAATCGTCCGAATCGAAGGCTTTACGCATATCACGTCCTTTCAAATTCGGGTTCATATTGCTTTCAGTGAACTTCTCGCCAATCAAGCCTTCAGAATTTGGGTCTTTGTCGGTAAATTCGACTTCGCCTGAAAATGCCACCATTGCATGAATGTTTTGATAACCTTTTTCGATGATGTATTTATCAAAGCCATGTTTGTAACGCACCGCTTCTTTGCGCGAACTGGTGACAACCATCGCTTTTGCTTGTCCACCGAGTAAGCCCATCACGTTGTCTTTAAAATGTTCAACGATGATTTGGACTTTTTGCGAAATGTTGTAATCGTGTAGGCGCACCCATTGATTGAGTTTTACTTTTGCGCGTTTGCTTTCCACTTCTTGGTCAGCTTCTTGGACTTTTAACGCCAAGTTGTAGGCGACTTTGTAATTGGTGTAATTTTTCAGCACATCGAGAATAAAACCTTCTTCAATCGCTTGGCGCATACTGTAGACGTGAAAAGCGGCGGGCAAATTCGTTTTTGATGCAGGTTCGTTGGGGTTGGGTAATCTGCCGAATAATTCCAGCGTTTTCGCTTTCGGCGTAGCGGTGAACGCAAAATAACTCACATTTGGTGAAACACGTCGCGAGGCAATCGTGGCATCTAAAATATCTTCAGCGGTTAAATCTTCATCGCCGAGTTGAGCATCGGTCATCAGCACTTCTTTTAATTGCCGCGCTGTTGAACCTGTTTGTGAAGAATGCGCCTCGTCAGCAATAATCGCGTAGCAACGCTCTTTTAAACTCACGCTGTTTTCAATCGCGCGTAACACAAACGGGAAAGTTTGAATCGTGACAATAATAATCGGCTGAGAGTTTTCGAGCGCGGCGGCTAATTTCTCCGATTTTGAGCCGTCGCCTTCTTTGTTGTTGATGCGTCCGACAACACCATCAACGTGTTCAAATTGGTAAATCGTGTCTTGTAATTGGTCATCTAACACGGTGCGGTCTGTGACGATAATAACGGAGTGAAATTGCTTGTTGCCGTCGGCGTTGTAAAGTGACGAAAGCTGATGCGCTGTCCATGCAATTGAATTGGATTTGCCAGAACCTGCGCTGTGTTGAATCAGATATTTTTGCCCCGTGCCTTCTGTTTTTGCGGCATGAAGTAATTTTTTCACCACGTCCCATTGATGATAACGCGGAAAAATTAAGGCTTCTTTTTTATATCGCCGACCCTCCCAATCTTCTTTTTCTTCGATTTGCAAATGAACAAAACGCGCCAAAATGTTGAGCAAATTTTCAGGCAATAACACCTCATTCCAAAGATAAGCGGTCGCATATTGGTTGACATCGCCCAGCGCATCGTTACCCGCGCCACCGTCTGTTGTGCCTTTGTTGAACGGTAAAAAATAAGTGTCAGCACCTTCGAGGCGCGTGGTCATATAAACTTCGTACTGGCTCACAGCGAAATGCACCAACGCGCCACGCTTAAACGTTAGCAACGGTTCTGGTTTTTTGGTTGTCGGGTCAGTCGGCAAGCGCGTGGTTTTATATTGTTTAATCGCGTTGTGAACGGCTTGTTTGAATTCGGATTTAAGTTCGAGCGTTGCAATCGGCAAGCCATTCACGAACAACACTAAATCAATTCGCGCCAAATTTCCCCACGCGCTATAAACCAATTCAGGCACAACGCGGCAACGGTTCTTTTCATAACGCGCCAACGTGTCAGGGTTTAAATCGTGTTCGGGTTTGAATTGGCACAACCGAAAGCGCGTGTTTCGGTCTTTGATTTCATGGCGCAAAACGCCCAACGTACCGAAAGTTCGCATTTCTTTGTTGGCGGCGTTTGGGTCGGCTTTGCTGAGTTGATTGGCAACACGTTCTAAAAACTTTTTGTCGGCGTTATTTGGATATAACGCACAAAATTTTTGCCATTGTTGCGGCTGGGTTTCTTGCACAAAACCGAGTAAATCTTCCGAATACAACGCCAATTCACGGTTATAGTTTTCAGCTTTTCCGAACAACCAACCGTTAGCGAGTAATTGCGAAATGATGTCATTTTGGAACGGTAATTCGTTGGCTTTATTGCTCATTTACAATTTTCTCCAGTTCATCAACCAACGCTGAAATATCATCTTGAATAATGCTCCACAGCGTATCGTTATCAATTCCCAAATAATTGTGAATCAACTTATTGCGCGTGGCGATAACTTGCCGCCAAGGAATTGTCCGATAAGCTTCTCGAATTTCAGCGGGAATATGTGTTGCCGCCTCACCGATTAACTCTAAATTCCGAATCGTTGCATCGTAATTTAAACCCGTATCGACAAATTCTTGTTGCGTAAAACCTTCCGTGTATGCAGAAACGTTATAGGCAAAATTCAACATATCGTTAATGTAAAAACGCCATTCCCTCTCAGACATTCACCGCCTCCCGTTCAATAAAAGGGCGCAATTCAGGGCGCATCGCTTTTTCTGTCACTAAATCCACAGGCACGCCTAACTCATCTTCTAAATAAAATTGCACGCCAAAGTATTTTGCCGATGTGGCGGGGCTATCAAACGCCACCACAATATCAATATCACTTTCAGGTCTGGCTTCGTCGCGTACTGTTGAACCAAATAACGCCAAGCGTGTTACGCCAAAACGTTTCACTAATTCGGGTTTGAGTTTTGCCAATGTGTTCAAGGCTTGTTGTTTTTTCATTCCATCAACTCCAATTCCTGCCGCCATTCCACAAATAAATTCTCCATAATCGCGTAATGCCGCTTTTTTATCACCGCTTGCACAATCCCATCATTCAATTCCAAATAATCATGCACCAGCACATTCCGAAAGCCGATGATTTTCAATAATTCGTTATGTTGCTGAAAATCCAAATCCCCGCGACTTTTCAACTCGTCCACCGCCTCACGCGATTGGCTGACTGATAAATTGTATTTTTGCCCGACAAAATAACGCGCCATGCCAATAAACGATTCAATGTAAATTTGTAACGCCCGTTGAATCGCTAAAAAATCACGTTCTGTCCAAGTGGCTGTGTCTTCGTTGTGGTATTCGTCCAAAATTCGCAGCATTCGACGTTGATGCCGAATCAACGCTTGTTCGTAGGCAATATCTCTCATAATCCTTTTCCCATTTTGAAAAAATGCTTTGTTCCACACGCTTAACGTGTGGCACGTTGCGGTCAAACCATTTCACCGCCGACATTAAAATGCTGTATTGCAAATACACAGGCGCAGTTTCTAAATCAATCACGCTGATTCGATTGTAAAGTTTTAATTCACGTTCGAGCGCGGCTTCTATCGTTTGCGGACGTAACGCACGCGCCAGCAAATCCGTTTCAAAATCCGTGAAAATTATCGCAATATCCCAATCGCTGTTTTCATGCGCGGTTTGTTTGGCGCGTGAGCCGTAAAGATAAATCGCATCAACAGGCGCAGACGCTTGAATAATGCGCGTCACGTTTTCTGCCATGACCTCAGTCATTCCAACATCTCCAACAAAATCGGATGCCACAACGCTTTTTCAATTTCACCTATTTTGCCAAGCAAACGCTGTTTATCAATCGTGCGAAGTTGGTCTAATAAAATTCGTGTATTTTTACCGTTGAAACTCACTTCGGGTCGGCAACCTAATTTCTGACCTTTGCTCGTCAATGGCGCAATCATCACACGCGGCAAAATTGCGTTTAAATCATCAGGCGACACAATCAAACATGGGCGCGTCTTTTTGATTTCAGTTCCCACCGTCGGGTCGAGATTCACCCAATACACTTCACCACGTTTTACCATTCCCATTCCTCTGACGCTTCATCAACTGGCAACGATGCTAAAACATCAACATCTTTTGTCGCGTCGTAACCATCAAACCAATTTGCACGCGGTTTTTTTTCTGTTTCTGAATCATCAAGTAACATAAAAATGACTTCGGTTCGACGATGCCGAAATTCAGGTGGAATCACAAGCACGTCTTGTGGATTTTCAATAATTTGGCGCATGGCAATCATTGTTTTCCACTCCAATTTCTAACATCAATCTTCCCCGTCACTGCCGCAGAAATTAGGGCGGTGCGGCGTTCTTGCA
>JBAXMT010000176.1:0-4918 GCA_037134135.1 Methylococcaceae bacterium
TCAACAAATAATCCAACCAAAGATTAGACAATTTTTCCTGCACGGTGTTTTGTTTAAGACGCGCATTCAAGTTCGGGAAATCGACTTTATCCAAATCCTGATCTTGGTTGTAACACGAATAAACAAAGAACTCTTTGCCGCTGTCTTTATCAACGTGTTTGCACAAACATTGAGCGCAAATGCCTTTCATCATGCACTGCATCGGTGAATTGATTGAACCGACCGCGTGATGCGCTTTGGTCAAATACGGTTTCAACACATCAAAACGCGCGTGTTTGACCGCTTCCATCATTCTGTCCGAACCAATCACAATCAAATGGTCAACATCGGCAAGTGAAATCGGTTGTTCGCCCAATTCACCTTTGCTGTAAGCAATCATCGCTTCCAAAATGTTACCGACAAAGGTTTTATCTTGTGGGCGCGTTGGCGTGAATGGTTCAACGTTTTCGCCTTTATTGACTGACCAAATCACAACATCGGCGGCGGCTTCAACGTCTTCAACTTTGAAACGGTCTCTTGCCAAATTGTAACCCGCGAAATAAATCACTTTGTTGCCTGCGGCTCGTAATGCTTTCCCGATTGAGAACAACACCGCATTTCCCAAACCGCCACCAATCAGCAACACGGTTTGAGCTGTTGGAATTTCGGTTGGTGTGCCTGTTACGCCCATTAAAACCACAGGGTCGCCCACTTTCCATGTTGCACACAAACGCGACGATGAACCCATTTCAAGCGCAATCAATGAAACCGTGCCGTTTTCTTTGTTCACTTCCGCGCCTGTCAACGCCAGCCCTTCTGCCGCTAAAACCGTGCCTTCAACCGTCGGCGCAAACGCTTCGTAATTTTGCACACGGTAGAATTGTCCCGCTTCAAATTTTTCAGCCGCAAGCGGAGCTTTAATCACAATTTCAACAATCGTCGGTGTTAAACGGTTGATTTCCACAATCGTCGCTTTGAACGAATCATCCAAACGGGCAAACAAATTTTTCGCTGCCGCGTCACGTTCGGTTTGTTGAGCTGGATTCAAATTTGCCAATTCTTGCTCAAACAATTTCACGACGTAGGGATAACCGTTTTTCGCACTCGCCATCGCTTTCACGACGTTGCCCGCATAAACAGGGTGATTGTCGCCGTAGAAACTGATGAATTTGCCATCTTTTTGATACGACGTAAGCGGCGCAGGTTTGCCTAATTTCGGCATTTTTTCGTCGTGCATTTCGACCAACGAAACTGTCCCATTTTCAAATTCTGGTTCATAACGTTGGAAGAACCATTTATCCATCACAAACGTGTCAGGATATTCGCTTTGGTAAATCGTGTTTGGCGAAGTTCCCGCCGCAACGTACAAATTACGCAATGACACATTTACATCGGCTTTGGTTTGGGTGTTTTGGAAATCGACCGACACCAAATGTCCAAACTCATCGGCATTCGCACCGACGGGACTCATGAATTCTGCCAACGCAATGCCTTCTTCTAAGGCTTCGCTGATTTCTTCGTGGTTTTGACGATACGCAGGCGCATCTTTGATGCCTTTGCGATAAAACAACGTCACGCCGCCCCATGATTCAACTAATGGTTGAAAATCAGGTAATTCACCTTCTGCTTCCGCGCGTTGACGTTCGGCAACAATCGCTTTTCCGTGCGCTAAAAACTCATCCAAAATAATGATTTCTTCTTTGTCATAACGCGCTCGAACGGTTTGCTCGCCGTAAAGATTCGTTAAAATTTCATAACGATGCAGGATTTTTTCAACTTGAACAGGGTAATACGCCATCAATTCCGTTGCGGTATCAATCGCCGTCAAACCGCCACCAATCACACCCGCTGGCAAACGCACTTGTAAATTTGCAAGCGAAGAGGCTTTTGCCGCGCCCGTTAATTGCAACGCCATCAAGAAATCGGATGCTTTACGAATGCCACGCATGAGGTTGTTTTTCAAATCGATAATCGTTGGCTGACCTGCACCTGAGGCAATACAAATATGGTCAAAGCCCATTTCCCACGCATCATCAATCGTCAACGTGCCACCAAAACGCACCCCACCATAAGCGCGGAAAGTTTGACGACGCAACAACATTAAATACATGACTTTCAAGAAGTTTTTGTCCCAACGAACGGTAATGCCGTATTCCGCCACGCCGCCAAAACCTGCCAAAATACGTTTGTCTAAATCTTCGTAAAGGTCTTTGAAATCCGCAATCGGCGCAGGCAAATTGTCCGCATCGCCCGTTAATTCAACAGGTAAAGGTTCAAGTTTCAGCCCATCAATCCCAGCCACTGCAAAACCTTCGTTGAGCAAATAATGGCTCATCGTATAACCCGCAGGCCCTAAACCGACGACGAGGGCGTTTTTACCGTTGTACGGCAACATCACAGGGCGTTTGACGTTGAGCGGATTCCAGCGCGTCAACAAACTGTAAATTTCAAACCCGTAAGGCATAAACAAAACGTCGGTTAAAACGTTAGTTTCGATTTGCGGAATGTTCACAGGGTCGGTTTTTTGGTAAATACAGCCCTTCATACATTCGTTACAAATCCGATGCCCCGTACCTGCACACATTGGATTATCAACGGTCACAATTGCCAACGCGCCAATGTTGTCGCCGCCACGTTTGACCAAATTCATTTCTGAAATTTTTTCATCAAGCGGACAACCGATTGTCGTCACGCCCATTGGATCTTCTTTGAATGTGTTGGTTTTTTTGTTACGCATCCCTTTTGAGCAAGAATCGGTGTCACGTTCGTGGCAGTAAATACAGTGATTCACTTCTGATAAAACTTGGCGTTCGTTGTAACGCAAATCGGTCAATTTGAAACCGTCGCGGCGACGACGATGTTCGCCCATCCAAACGTTAAATTCGGTTCTATCAATCAATTCGTGTTCGACTAAATTATCGAAATCACGTTTTTCAGGGAATTTGAAACTGAGCCACAAGCTAACCACATCGTTATCTTGTTGCGCGACAAAACACCAACGTTGCACCACATCCATCAAACCAGCCGTGAATTCGGTTAAATCAGGTGCGTTGATAATGTCAGCGAATTCAGCTGCCGCAAGTTCATGCGCTTTTAATTTTTTGCGTAAGGCTTCGGCTTGCAAATCGGCATTTTCATAGTTGCTTTCTTTGCCTTTTGCCAAGATTTTGTAATGATTTGCCAATGAACCAATCACTGCGCCAACTTGTGCCACGCGATGCTCATCGTCTTCAGTCGTGTTCGCTTCGGGAAAACCTGCTTCGATTAACAAATCAAAACGATTTAACACGTCAGGAATTTTCCAATCGTCGGTGGTTTGACCTTTGAAAACTACGCCTAATTTTTCGACCACTTCATTTTTAAACGTAAAAATGGTTTCAATTTCAGATTGAATGTGTGATTTTTGCGCTTGATGTTCGGCTTCAACATTGAATAATTTGGCGACAAATTTACCAACGAATGGCGCGACTTGAACCAGCATTGCCGATTGTTGTTCGGGTGATAAATCCGCGCCTTGTGTGTTGCGATAAGAGAGGTAATTTTCGTACAAATCGGCATCGTGGTATTTCACAGATTCGTCGAACACCGCGAGTAAATCCGTTAAGCGTGCCGAATTGTATAAATCGGCGTAGTTAAAATTGGCAATGCCAAGAGTTAAATTTTTTTGTGTCATAAAGCCTATACTCGAAAATGGAGTGAAAAAAAATAGGGATAACGCCCGCCTTTGAACGTTACCCCTATTATTATAGTTTTGGATTTTATTTTACGTTACCGTTTTGGGCGCGTTGGCGTAAAAGATGATCCATTAAAACAATTGCCACCATTGCTTCGGCAATCGGTGTAGCGCGAATTCCCACACATGGATCGTGTCGCCCTTCCGTAATTACTTCGACGGCGTTGCCTTCGATGTCAATACTTTTACCCGCTAAACGCAAACTCGAAGTCGGTTTTAACGCAATGCTCGCGGTGATGGTTTGACCACTGGAAATACCGCCTAAAATGCCGCCCGCGTGATTACTCAAAAAACCATCTGGCGTGATTTCGTCACGAAATTGCGTACCTTTTGCTTCGACGCATTTGAAACCGTCGCCGATTTCAACGCCTTTTACCGCGTTAATACTCATCAAAGCGTAAGCAAGTTCGGCATCTAAACGGTCAAAAATGGGTTCGCCCAAACCTGCGGGAACATTCGTTGCAACGACTTCAATGCGTGCGCCGATGGATTCGCCTTCTTTGCGAAGTGCGTCCATGTAGCTTTCCATTTCGGTAATTTTGTTCACGTCGGGACAAAAAAACGGATTCGTTTCGACAATATCCCAATCGATTTGGTCAATTTTTATTGTTCCTAATTGTGACAAATAACCGCGAATTTCAATGCCAGCGATTTCTTTGAGATATTTTTTCGCAATCGCACCCGCCGCTACGCGCATCGCGGTTTCACGCGCCGAAGAACGTCCGCCGCCACGATAATCGCGGAAACCGTATTTTTGTTGATAAGTGAAATCGGCGTGACCAGGTCGAAACGCTTGTGAAATTTTAGAATAATCTTTTGAGCGTTGATCGGTGTTTTCGATTAACAAACCAATCGGCGTGCCTGTGGTTTTACCTTCAAAAATACCCGACAAAATTTTCACTTCGTCGGCTTCACGGCGTTGCGTGGTGTGGCGCGAAGTGCCAGGTTTGCGGCGGTCTAAATCGAGTTGAATATCCGCCTCGCAAAGTTCCATCATCGGCGGGCAACCGTCAATAATACAACCCAACGCCGCGCCGTGACTTTCGCCAAACGTCGTGACGGTAAATAATTTTCCTATTGTGTTTCCTGACATTTTTTATCCTAAATTAAATCTAAAAACTTATAACGCCAAATCAATACGCCATTTCAACATCAACAAACGTACTTTTTGAAACAGGGCGTGGAATGCTAAAACCTTCGGCTTTC
>JBAXMT010000177.1:0-4832 GCA_037134135.1 Methylococcaceae bacterium
TATACGCTCCAGCAACGCGGAAGGTAATGTTAGACGGGTTGTTAGACATTAAAATAAATATTTGAGCTTTGCCGATTTTTACAAAACTGGCAAAGCTCGTCTTGAATTTAAATTACGATATTTACAAGTTTTCCCGCAACAATAATCACTTTTTTTACAGGTGAACCGTCGATAAATTTCAACACCGTGGCATCATTTAACGCCGCTGTTTCAATGTCAGCATTTGAGGTCGTTGCCGAAACTGAAATTTTACCGCGCAATTTTCCGTTAATTTGAACCATCAAATCGAGTGAGTTTTGAATCAACGCGCTTTCGTCTACGCCTAACCAACGCTCAGAAATAATCGCGCTTTTATGTCCCAAGTCGCGCCACAACTGGTCACAAATATGCGGCACAATCGGCGACAACATTAACGTAATTGCTTCTAAAATTTCGTGGCGAATCGCTTTACTGTTGTTCGATTCGTCGGTGAATTTCGCCAACGTGTTCAACAATTCCATATTCGCGGCGATCGCGGTGTTAAAAATCGTCCGCACGCCCATATCGTTGCTGACTTTTTGAATCGTTTGATGCAAAAAGCGGCGCACGCTTTGTTGTTCGTCTGTCAAATCGCCTTGAATTTTGAACTTTTTGCCTTGCACTTGTTCCGAATGCAAAAAGACTTGTCGCCATAAACGTTTCAAGAAGCGCGATGCGCCTTCTACGCCGTCTGCCGACCATTCGAGCGATTGTTCAGGTGGCGCGGCAAACATGATGAATAAACGCACCGTGTCAGCACCGTATTTCTCGATGAGTTCTTGCGGGTCAACGGTATTGCCTTTGGATTTTGACATTTTGCTGCCATCCATAAGCACCATGCCTTGTGTGAGGAGTTTTTTGAACGGTTCATCACAAACCACCAAACCTTCATCTCGCAACAATTTGGTATAAAAACGGGCGTACAACAAATGCAAAATCGCGTGTTCAATGCCGCCGATGTAATGGTCTACTGGCAACCAATGTTTTGCACTTTCGCCGAGCATCGCATCACTGGGTTGACTCGCAAAACGCGCGAAATACCACGACGATTCCATAAACGTGTCAAAGGTATCGGTTTCACGTTTTGCCGCTTTGCCACATTTTGGACAATCAACGTGTGAAAAAGTCGGATGTGCAACGAGTGGCGATTGTGAACCGTCTAAAATTACATCGCGTGGCAATTGCACAGGCAAATCTTTATCGGGAACGGGAACAGTGCCGCAATCGTCGCAATAAATCACAGGAATCGGTGCGCCCCAATAACGTTGCCGTGAAACGCCCCAATCGCGCAAACGGAAATTCACTTTGCGAATGCCTTTGTTTTGCGCTTCTAAGGTTTCGGCGATTTTGGCAAAGGCTTCTTGCGAGGTTAGCCCATCAAATGCGCCTGAATTTTTCAATACGCCTTTTTGCGTGAAGGCTTGTTCTGAGCAATCATCGTTTTCATCTTTTGCAGAAAAAATGACTTGTTTAATCGCAATGCCGTATTTTTTCGCAAATTCAAAATCACGTTGGTCATGTGCGGGTACAGACATCACCGCGCCTGTGCCGTAATTCATTAACACGAAATTCGCAATCCAAACGGGGACGCTTTCGCCCGTAATCGGGTGAATCGCCGTAATGCCCGAATTGATACCTCGTTTCTCCATCGTTTCCATTGCCGCTTCGGAGGTTTCCATCGTTTTGCAATCTTCGATGAACGCGCGAATGTCGGCATTCGTTTCAGCGGCTTTTAACGCGAGTGGATGTTCAGCGGCAACGGCTAAATACGTTACGCCCATCAACGTATCAGGGCGCGTGGTGTAAATACGGACAGGATTTTCATTCGGCACAACAAAATCCATTTCCACACCTTCCGAACGTCCAATCCAATTCGCTTGCATGGTTTTAACTTGTTCTGGCCAGCCCTCGAGTGTTTCGAGCGAATCAAGTAATTCTTGTGCGTAATCGGTAATTTTCAAAAACCATTGTGCGATTTCTTTGCGTTCGACTTTGGTATCACAACGCCAGCAACAACCGTCAATCACCTGTTCATTCGCTAAAACGGTCATATCGTGTGGACACCAATTCACAGGCGCGGTTTTTTTATAAACCAACCCTTTGTCGAGCAATTTCAAGAAAAACCATTGTTCCCATTTGTAGTAATCAGGGTCACACGTTGCAATTTCTCTGTCCCAATCGTAGGCAAAACCTAAGCGTTTTAATTGGTCGCGCATGTAATCGATATTGCTGTATGTCCAATCAGCGGGATGCACTTTGTGTTGCATCGCGGCATTTTCAGCAGGCAAACCGAACGCATCCCAACCCATCGGTTGCAATACGTTTTTGCCGAGCATCCGTTGATAACGCGAAATTACGTCGCCGATTGTGTAGTTTCGGACGTGTCCCATGTGTAATCTGCCACTAGGATATGGGAACATCGAAAGACAATAGTATTTTTCTTGGTCAGGCTTTTCGGTGACATTGAAAATTTTTGAAACCGCCCACGCTTGTTGGACTTGGGTTTCGATTTCTTGAGGTTGATAAATTTCTTGCATGATTTTTTTATTAAAAATAAATGTGGAAGGTTGAGAAGCATTATTTCTCAAAATGAATAACAGGTTTTAAATATCCGATATGCTTGCCTAAAAAACCCCGCCTAGAAACCTAGACAGGGTTTTTTATGATTTGAAAACGCAATTAAAAATTAACCGTTAATCAAATAATGTACAAAAATACTACCTGCATAACCCGCTGCAATTGCTGGAGTCCATTTCAAATGGCTGAAGAAAGTATATTTGTGGTTTGATGCACCCATTAACGCTACGCCTGCTGCTGAACCCACTGACAACAATGAACCACCAACACCCGCTGTTAAAGTGACGAGTAACCATTGATACAAATCCATGTCCAAGCTCATATTTAATACCGCAAACATAACTGGAATGTTGTCTACAATCGCTGAAATTAAACCGACTAAAATGTTTGCTGTCGTTGCACCTAAACCATCATACATCGCGCTAGATAACAATTCTAAATAACCAATATAACCTAAACCGCCTACTGCAAAAACTACACCGAAGAAGAATAACAAGGTATCCCATTCTGCGTGCATCACTTTGTTGAAAATATCAAAACCGTGTTCGCCTTTTTTATGCGCTTGCATTTTCAAATAGTAACCGAACAACATCAATACTGATAAACCTGTCATCATTCCCATGAAAGGGGGTAAATGAAATACTTGTTTGAAACTAACTGCTGCACCGATGGTGCATAAGAACATGAAGCAAATAATTAAACCGCCTGGTTTCAATTGCACGGCTTCTTCATTGGTTGCTTTTGGTTGTTCATTCGGAACTGCCCAATACATAATCGAGGCTGGAATCGCGTAATTTGCAACAGATGGTAAGAATAATTTGAAGAAATCAAAGAATTCAGCGTAACCCGCTTGCCAAACCATCAACGTCGTAATATCGCCAAACGGACAGAATGCACCGCCTGCGTTTGCTGCAATAACTAAGTTTACAAAACCAATCGCGACGAATTTTTCGTTGTCTGCGCCAACTGCCATCACTACTGCGCCAACTAATAAAGCTGCCGTTAAGTTATCAGCCACTGCTGACAAGAAAAATGTGATGACACCTGTAATTAAAAACAATTGACGATAACCGAATTGTCTTCTCACTAACCATGAACGCAAGGCTTCAAATACGTTTCTTTCTGCCATTGAATTGATATATGTCATTGCGACTAACAAAAACAACATTAATTCCGCATATTCTTTTACGTCATGTTCAAATGCTAAGTGCATTTCGTGAGTTGGAACGCCTTTTTGTTGTGCCAAAATCGCCGCGTGCGCCCAAATAATACCAGCAGCTAAAATCACGGGTTTTGATTTACGCATGTGCGTAAATTCTTCCGTCATCACGAAACCGTAAGCAATGATGAAAATTAACACGGTATAAATGCCGCGTTCAGTTCCTGTCATGTCTAAATTCTGAAAGCCTTCTGCAAACGCAAATTGCGGCAGCAAAAAGGCTAACAACGCCAATATAACTAACTTCATACTTCCTCCACTTTTTTCTAAAAATTTAAATAAACATCAAATGATTATGTTATCACCAAACTATAAGATTTTGTCATTTTATGGCGCGTACTATATGAATGCGCGTTTCATTACTTGCACTGAAATTTAAAATATCCTGTCATCATTTGAGCCAATGTTATGTTGCCTCTTCAACCACGTTTTTCTAGGGGGAATTAACAAACAAGACTACAATTGCCGTCGATTTCAATTTAAATTCAAGGCGCAATTTTATGTCAGTCAGTCAGTCAGTCAGTCAGTCAGTCAGTCAGTCAGTCAGTCAAAAAATTATGTAGTCACTTTAACGAGCGTCAAGGTTTTTTTTGCCTTAAATTTTCTAAATCAAATCACCAAAACCCACGAGTGCATTGCGCTAGTGGGTTTTTTATTGTCTAAAATTTTTCAAATCACGAAGTAAATTTTTAACATTCAACATTGAGGATACAAAAATGGCATACATCAAAGGTACAAGCAACGCAGACAACGCAAAAAAATTAAAAGGCACGTCTGATAACGATACGATTGAAGGTTACGAAGGCAACGACAGTATTTTGGGCGGCGCGGGCGATGATTTTCTCGATGGCGGTGACGACAACGATAGCATCAAAGGTGAAAACGGCAACGACAGTATTTTAGGTGCATTGGGTAACGATATTTTATTGGGCGGCGCAGGTGATGACAGTATTGACGGCGGCGATGATGATGACAAACTCAACGGCGAAAATGGCAACGACATCCTACTCGGCGGCAA
>JBAXMT010000178.1:0-4829 GCA_037134135.1 Methylococcaceae bacterium
TGCCAAGTTTTTTAGATTGCATAACAAAGCACATGGAATTTCATATTGAAGCGGGTAAAGTGGCGACGCTTGTTAACGCCAAAAGATATGATGACGCATTGCAGCTATTAGACAGCAATACGTCTGATTTCAACCGCGCTTCTGATGACGTTACCTTATCAATTACTAATTTTTTACAAGAATTAGATAGCTCTGGAATTGCTCATTAAAATGGGCAACGTGATTTAAGCGAATGCGCCGCGAATCACGCTACAGATTTCATGAATTTCTTCGTCCGTTAAAAACGGACAAATTGGCAGTGAAAAGCAACGTGCTGCAACAGATTCTGTCATCGGGAAAGTCAGTCCCGCACAGTCTTTTTTGAACGCATTTTGTTGATGCAACGGCACAGGATAATATACCGCACAGCCAATTTGTTTGGCTTGCAACGCAGCCATCACATCATCGCGTCTATCGCAAAGCAATGTATATTGATGATAAACGTGTTCACCCAAACCATCTTCAAACGGTATTTCGAGTGGCAAACCCGCCAACAATTCTGCGTACAATTTCGCCACACGACGACGACCTTGATTGTATTCGTCAATGTGTTTCAGTTTGGCGCGTAAAACGACGGCTTGCATTTCATCTAAACGGCTGTTGTAACCAATCACGTCGTGATAATAACGCACGTCCGAACCGTGATTGCGAAGTTGGCGAATTTTTGCTGCTGTTTCATCGTTGTTCGTCGTCGCTAAACCACCATCACCAAACGCACCTAAATTTTTGCTTGGGAAAAAACTAAATCCCGAAGCGTGACCGATTGCACCCGTTTGTTTGCCGTTGATTTTCGCGCCAAACGACTGGCAACAATCTTCAATTAACTTCAAATTGTGCTGTTCACACAACGCTAAAATTGCTGTCATATCGGCTGGTTGACCAAACAAATGCACAGGCATAATCGCTTTGGTTTTTGGCGTAATCGCAGCGGCAATCGCTTTGGGACAAATGTTAAAGGTGCGCGGGTCAATATCCACAAACACGGGAATCGCACCGACGTATTTAATCGCTTCGGCGGTCGCAATAAACGTAAATGGTGTGGTAATGACTTCATCGCCAGCGGTAATACCTTCAGCGATTAACGCCAAATGTAAAGCGTCCGTGCCAGAAGCCACGCCAATCGCGTGTTTTACACCAAGATATTCGGCGGCTTCACGTTCAAAGGCTTGCACATTCGCGCCTAAAATGAAGCTGCAATTTTCGATAACGTCCGCTAAACCGCGTTCGACTTCGTCTTTAATTTCGGCGTATTGCGCTTTGAGGTTGACCATTTGAATCATGTTTTTTGTTTCCTAAAAGTTGAAAATTTGAAAATTTTTATAGCACAAAATCATTGGCGACTAACGCCGTTATGCCGTTGAGTTGAATAGAAAACTCAGGGGCAGTGTCAGCGTCAGTGCTGCCGTAGAGAATTTTGTTTGTCGCATCGAAATGTAATTGTCCCGCTGCGTTTGTTTTGCTGAATGCTGCGTTACCAATAAACGCAAAGGCTTGGTCGCCTGCTAATTTTTCGTTTGCATCGAGGGCAGAAAGGTCAATTTTGTCGTCTTCGCTGTGTTTGAAATCGGTGATGGTGTCGCGTGTCGTAGCGATAATTCCTGAATCTTTCGCGTTAGTTAATTTGAAAACATCAGCACCAGCACCGCCAGTTAAAGTATCGGCACTAAATCCACCAATAATTGTATCGTTACCTGCTAATGCAGAAATTTTTTCTGAACGATTTGTTCCTGTAAGAAGATCATCATTTTTACTAGGCGATGTGCTAATTGTAATGCGATTACCTAACATTGATTCCAAATTCAATGTTTCATTTGTAAATTTAATGGTTTGGATATTCTTCAGGAAAGCATAAAAAACAAAATTTTCTTCATTATTATTAGAATTCCAAAGTTTTATAAAGTGAGTAAATCCATTTTGAAGTAAATAGTTTATCGCAGTACTGCCCTCGATTTTATTCATATTAACTGTGTCTTCTGTTAGTTTAATTTGAATAGTTACACCATATTTAAGAAAGTACTCTGATTTTGCAAATTTTGATATTTCAATCAATTCAAAATCTGGTAGTGTTCTTTCATTATTAAAAACCGAGGCAAACAAAGTATTTTTACCTGTACCTCCATCAATTACAGCTGTTGGAGAAATTCCATTATCAACCACATAAAATTCATCGTCACCATCGCCTCCTAGCATATAAGACCCACCTTGTAAGGTATCATTGCCGTTACCTCCAATTAGAGTACTTCCGAAATATGCTTGCCAACCCAAAATTAACGAATCATTTCCTTCTCCTCCATCTAGCCAAATTTCTGACCCACTGCTACCATCATTTTTTTTAATTGTATCGTTACCATCTCCTCCATAGATAGTGCTGTAATTTATGTCACCTAAATAGAAAGTATCATCACCTTCGTCACCATAAGCATAAGATTCTTGGCTTGAGATATAAAAAACATCATTTCCTTCACCACCATACAAAGTATCGTTATTATCATACAGTTCCGTTGTGGGAAATGTGTTGCCATCTATTTTTATCTTGCCTTGGTTAATATAAAAATTTATCTTTTCTCCGTTAATGTAAAAGTCGTTGCTAAAGTCAATACTGTATATGACATCATCACCTTTACCACCACTTAAAAAATCATTTCCATAGTCGCCAGATAACGTATCATTTCCATTGCCTCCTTCTATGGAATCGTCACCTTTATTTCCGATGAGCATATCATCGCCATCTTCGCCGTATAAGAAATCTTTGTCTTGATACCAACCAGATTTTGGTGTTGGTCGTCCAAAACTATCACTAGCATATTGACCATATTCATCTCTACCATCATGAGAATAGCTAGCTAAAACATCATTACCGCCTGCACCTCGCAACGTATCGTTTCCATCAAAACCGTCAAAAGTATCTGCTTGTAACGATCCTTGAACGTCGTCATTAGCCGAACTTCCCATGAAGTAGAAACTGGTACTTATGCCATCATAGAATGCAAACATATCAACATTTTCTAATGTGTCATTTCCATCAGGTCCGTTAATGGTGCGTATTCCTTGGCTTTTATAAATAGTATAAGAAGATTTTTTTCCAGTGTAATACGCTATGTCGCTACCTGTTCCGCCATCAATAAAATCATCACCTAAACCTCCTATAATCCAATCATTACCACCCTTTCCATAATCTGCACCATCACCATAAATGCTATCGTTTCCTTCACCGCCATCTAAATAATCATCACCATCCCAACCAATAATCCAATCATTACCATCCATTCCATAAAACGTGTCATTACCATCGAATTTTGAATTTATATAATCGGCATAAAATTCACCAGACCACAATCCTTTTTTCAACAGTTCCGTATCCCAAGAACCTGCTAATTTTCGTTCTTCATCATTTAATCCATCCATAATGTCACTAGCTTCAGAACCTGTTGCTCGATGATTCGCCATTTGATTATTCTCGAAAAATTTAGTTTTTATTTAGTTGCTTTTGTGATTCTATTTTGTATTGCGACGACATCAAGAAAAAAATCTGGGTCAGCTATAAATCCAATAGTGTTTTGCAAAATTTCATAATTTTGAATTTTATCTTTGTCAGCTACCTTTTCAGATCTCAAACCTTTTGCTCCAGAAATAATTATGTCTTTAGGGAAATAAATAGGAACTGCTGAATTAAAAACTAAAGGTACTCTAGCAATCCAAGAAAGAGGATAAGCGACCCTTTTTCCATCTTTATTTTTAGCTTGAAGTGGTGCAAAAACAAGTGTTGGACAACTTTTTTTACACCCTTTAGGTGGAGCGGTATAAAGTTTGATGTAGCTCATTTCCACAATGTCACGTTCCAATAAATTTTGTGGAAATTTAGTTTCTAAAAAATTAGTTAATGCTTCGAGTAATTTAACAAGCGTTTGAGATTGTTGCATTAACGTTTTTAAATAAAGTTCATCAATAGAATTTTTTTTATCTATATCAGAAACAACGATTTTTCTCGCAATATCATCAACTTTCATTTTTCAATCTCTTTTTTATTCGTTTTAAATTTTTAGAAAAATCAGCTTGTTAAAAGTGTTTTTTGCACCCGATTTTTTGTTTTTAGCAGTGCGATTTGTAACTGAAAGCCCAACGTTTTAATCAAATGAAACACGCTATCAAAACTGGGTTTTTCGGTTTCATTTACAACAGTTAAATGTTTGGCTTTCGCTACATCATTTAATCTTAGGAGAGTAAATTCCTCGCCACTTGTGACGCATGATAGAAATAACTAATTTCAGTCCACGAAGGGGTTCAACCGAAAATACCCCGTCCGCTTGCGGCGGGGAGATTTATTGCTTGAGCAATAAAATCGGAATCGTCGCCTGCTTCTTCAAAACAGGCTTCCAAATATAACGTGATGTCTTCTTCGGTTTTTAAATGATCTAAGATATTCCATTCTTTGAGCGCAATCGTCATAAAATCAGCCTTTTTTTAGTTTGTGTGAAATAGTTTGCAATCGCCAAAGTTACCCATTTCTTGCACGTTGAATTTGTATTTCAATTCTGGCTTTTGCTTTCAAATCACGCAAATTTTCGAGTCAGTCATCAAATTTTTCTGTCGTTAAAATTTTCTTCATTTTTACTTGTTCAGATTGGCTGTGCGCTGTTTCGTAATTCCGCAACGGCTTCAATCGTCAAACCGCTACTTCAACAATTCTGTAATCTGAATTGCGGTTGCTAACGCTAAACGCGCCGCTTCACCTGTCACTAAAGGTTGTTTGCCTGTTTGAATGCAATCTATAAATTGTTCAATTTCAGCAA
>JBAXMT010000179.1:0-4826 GCA_037134135.1 Methylococcaceae bacterium
AGTGCCATGATTAAATTCCTTTTGCGTTAGCGTTTGAGTTATCGCGGTCAAGCTGTAATAGTTTTGGCTTGAATTGCGTCATCAATCCTAACCCGTCGATTTTCTCGATTAGCGCGTCTATTTTTTCGTCGAAAATATCACCCGCACCGATTAGCGTTTCAAGTTCCGCAATTTCAGCATCAATATCGGCGGTTGCGTTTTCGGCGGGTTGTACTTCTAAATCCGCCTCATTTGATTCTGTTTCTATTTCAGGCGTGGGTTCGCCTTGAACGCCCTCTTTCACCTTGCCTAAAAACTCATCCACAACAGGCTTAATCACATTCGCAACAAATGCTTTAACGTCAAGGTCGAAAGGCAGGGCAAAGCCCCATTGGCGCAATTCTTCAATAGTTGATGTTGAATCGTAAATTTTCTCTCCGTCTTGTCGAAATGAAAATCTGTAATCAGGGTCTACTACAATATCAATGCTTGAAGGGTAATAACTACCAGCAACAGGAATGCTTAAAGTCATTGCATTATCAAGATTTTTAAACAACGGGCTTAACGCTTGAATCTCAGCAAACAAAGCCGTTTTAATGCTTTCCATGATTGCTTTTAACGACTTAGGGCTAATCCCCTCAATGGTGTGGCTGCTAGGATTTGCGTTTAAGTAGGCAGTGGCTTTTTTCTTGATTGCATCCGACAAGTTAGCGGCGTTGATGTTTTCGAGGGCTACGGGGTCGATGCCTTGCGGCTCTTTTGCATTAGTTAAAGCGGCTGATAATTTTTTAGCCGATTCATCTATGATTTTTTGAATGGTTTGATACCAGTCATTACGTCCATATTTTGCATCAAGTTGTTTTGTGCCAAACTCGGCATAAAGATTAAAAACAAACTTTTGCTGTTCTTGAGATGGGTACTTTTCACTGAGAATTTCCATCGCTTTGTTTGCGCCCGCAAAGTTACACAAGTCTGTTTTTGCTATCATTGACGTGCTGGGTACATAGCCACCAAAGATAGCCCTCCAACCAGCGTTATAATTGCCGTCGCCGTAATTCTCTTTGATTGTGTTGTTTACCTTAGCTTCAATATCTACTGCTAATTTGTACTGAAGGCTCTCGAACTCCGTTTTAATTTCTTGCTGATTTTCAATGCCATCTGGTTCAACTGATTCAGGTTCAACAGCAAAAGAATCGCCATTACTAAAATCATGCTCACCAACTTGATACTTATCGGTATTCATAACTTTTGAATAATATGCAACGCCGTCTTTTTCAAAATAGATATTTTCTTCGCCAATACTTGTGATTTTCGCAACGCCTATACCGCTTAATTTTTCGGGTTCTATTTCAGTTGGCTTGTTGATGTTTGAAGGCTCAACCACAGGATTCGTAACCGCTGCAATCTCTCTATCTGGATTTTTAGCCGCATTCTTTAGCTGATTTAACGCACCAGTGAAATCAGGCGGTGCATTCATATCTAAAACTTGAATGTGTGTACTTTTAACTCCCTTGCTTTTTATGTACTGCTCAATTCGTTTTGCCTCTTCAAGGTTTTTTGCCTCAGTGTTAAGTGGTTCTTCATAGACTTCGCCCTCCCTTATTCCCCACACAACATATTCTGGTGCGGGTTCGACAATTTCAGGCTCTTCACCTTCAATAAACAAATTAAAAACCATACCTCCACCACTTACCGCATCAAGCGTGAATTCACTATCTTCAAATTTATCGACTTCAAAAACTTTTCCTAAGTCATTTTCGTCAATTTCAAAATCATCATTGATGTTTTCGTCATCTTGTATTACAGTTGAATCAGGGCGGTGATGCTCGTTAGACGGCTCTAATGATAGCAGGGCGGACAGGTTAAGATTCACGGCATCGGTTGAATCGAGTGCCTCCGTATTTCTACCCATCATCGCCGCTACTTCACCTTTATCAACGCTATGGTCGTAGAAAAAGTGACCATTTTTCATTTCATGAATCAAAAAACGGGCTTTAATCGTCTCGCCTTCTAACTTGACGGGTGTTTTCAAAATATGCGTTTTAATTACGCCGCGTTTAGCTGCTTTTGCGTGCGGTTGCATTGGACTTGCTGGTGTAGGGATGCCGTGAGCTACGATTTGCTTTAGTGCGCTAACTAACTTCAATTTTCTAGGGTCTGAGCTGTGATATTCAATGTGATTTCGCCCTGTATTGTTAAATTCGACAATTTTATCAAGCGCGACATTTAAAACACCTTTTCCTGTGTAATCTTTTTCATAAAGACTAATTGCCGCTTTTCTTAATGCCTTTTTACCTTCTTCGGTATCCTCAAAATCCCCCAACTCTTTACCCGTTAGGTTAATTTCAGTCGGTTCTTCAATTTGTGGTGCTTGCTCAATTTCACCCAATGCAATCAATGCCTTTTCTAAGCCGCCAAATGCTTTTGCTAGTTTTAAGAATTCGCCAAATGGTTTGAATTTTTTAAATCCAAAATTAGCCGAATTATCATCTTTTTTAGCAATGTAAGACTTTGAAACTGCACCCGATTGAAACCCTACAATTTCAGTAAATCCATCGGCGTACTTCTTAACGATGTAATCACTCATTAACTGAACAGTTCCGTCAGCATTTATATTTTGTTTTAGTACATTCCACGCCCAGTCAAGATTTGACTGCTTTTCTTTTTCAGCGCGTTGATTATCTTTTTCAGCTTGAATTTCGGCGCGTTTTTCTGGTGTGATTCCGCAAAACGCATCGATTTGAGACAGCGTTTCTTTTTTAGTTCCCACTAATTTAACACCTGTTGCGAGCCTGAAAACTTCCCGCGAGGCTTTGTTATCCAAAACACCTAAAATTTCACGCAAATAATTAACGCTTTTGTTGTTAATTGCACCAATAAGGGAGGGGTTCGTTGTGTCGATTCCATAAGACGCATAAACCGCCGCCGCTTTTTCTTCAATGCTTGCATCAGGTGAAAGCGTTTTTAGTGATTTTTTGCCCAATTCAATCAATTTTTCTTTGCCAAAATCTTGAATTTTATCGCCTACTTGACTAAGTAATTCCCCAGCGTTCAACCATTCTTTGTATTCAGCAGTGGCTCTAACTTTGTCGTAAGGATAATCAATTTCAGCTTTGAAAAAATCATCTTGTGCGCGTTTAAGGTCGCGTGAAAAATAATCCTTATCATCGGTATGGCGCAACTTAAAAAACTCTTGAGTAGATGTTTTTATATCAATAATAGCGTCATAATTCACTTCAGCTATTGCCGCGTTTATTTTGCCCGTAGTCGATTGAAAAGCGGCAATCTGATTATTAAAAAGCTGTTCATCGGGCGCGATTGTGTTTTCAGCGGGTTGTGGTATAGTTTCACTCAAGCCTTCTGGCTTAGACGCTGGTGACTGCTCCGTATTTGATGACGGAAGTGACTCACTGGCGTTATTCCTTTCAAAGCTATGGTCATAATAAAAATGACCGTCTGCCATCTCTCTTACATCCGCAACAACATCGTGAATCATGCCGTTTATTTCTATTTTCGCAGCTAAATAATGATGCCTTAAAACGCTCTTATTTCCTTTACGCTCTGGCTCGTTTCCAATATAAACACCTTTTTTCAAAATATCTGGCGTAATAAAAACTGAATTAACCAAATCTTCACCTGAATTTCCCGATAGCGTATGTTTAACGCCGCCCATCGAAATTCCAATATCTGCATTTAATTCATCGTTGTGAATCTTCGAACCTACAAAATTTGTGCGAGCATATTCCTTAGCTTGCTCACGCATTTCTTTAATCGTTCCAGTAGCTTTGTGTTCAAGTTTTAAAATAGGCGCATTCTTTGGTACACGACTAATTAAGAGCTTAATTTCATCATCTGATTCACTTGTAGTTTCAATCGGTGCATTCTCGTCACCAGTTGGCTCGATAGATTTTGAAACATTCAAAGATGCTGGATTAACCGCGTTTTTAATAGCCCAATCTGTAACGGCATCGTTGAATTCTTTTGCTTTTTCTGCGGAATCGCCACGGCAATCAATATCCAAAACATCATCAAATCCCGATTGAAGTGTTAAATACCTTCCCGCTTCATCGAATTTTGCATTAACAACTAAATTGCCATCTGGATTCATTGCACCGCCAGTTGGTGCGCCGCCGACATTTTTACTGATTAAGCTACCGACCGCTTTATTCCAGCCATAATTGGCAACTAAATCATTTAAGATAATTTCAGAATAGTGTGGCTCGATGATTTTCCATTCGCCACTTGCAAGCATTTCGCGTATTTTTGCACTCCAAACTTGTGTTTTTTTACCTTTGTTATCGATTAAGTCATAGCTCAATCCATTATCAGATTGCGTTAATTTCGCCGTCCCAAATGTGCCGCTACCCGTGTGAAATTCCTCGAATTTAATTGAAAATTCAAGCGGGAGGGTTTTGGGTACGATTTCAGAATCAACAGGCGCAATAGGTTCTTCAGGTTCAACCACAGGATTCATAACTGCCGCAACGATTATTTTTAAGTATGTCAACGCTGATTCGTTTGGTTTCTTTTTATAAGCATTCAGTGTTTCAAAAATCTCATTAGCCTTTTCGCCACCTTGATTTTCAGCAATAAATGCTTCGGCATTAGCTAACAAATCAAACCTTTCATTGTGTACTTTTTTGAGGTGTTCTTTAACATCATCGCTAACTGGTAGCGTATCAACATAGGTGTCATTCTCAGCTTTTGGAATTATTTGTAGCTTGTAATCCGCCGCTTCAAAACCAGATTTTTCAGATTCTATTTGGTTATTTCTTTTTTGAGCTTCCCAATCAACCGCCGCAATCTCTCTATCATCCTTTTCTTGTTTGGCGATTTCTAAACGGCTT
>JBAXMT010000180.1:0-4759 GCA_037134135.1 Methylococcaceae bacterium
CTTTCTTTAGTTGTTCGCAGAAACAAATATCCTTGCAGAAACTAAACATTTGTTCAGGATATTGACCTTTTCGAGGAAACTTCAATTCAAGAATGGCTTCTTTTACTTGATCTCCTTCTGCATCTTCCGAATAGATGGCTATATCTATTTCTTTTTTAACAAGCGTTTCATCACAGCCGAAAAATGGCACAGGACGCTCGAACTGAACTTTCATATTGGAAAACGTGCTTTGACCACGAAGAAAAATTCCTAATTCGTGTTGTAAGCTAAATTCGTTATAAATCTCAATCGTTCCATTTGCTATTTTCTCAGCAAAGTCTTTGATTATTTTTTGCATTTTTATCCTAAGTAGCGAAATCCCCCGCCGTTTAGGGCGGGGAGAATGTCAACCTTGTGGGTTAATGGAACTGTGCGAAGGTGTACTACACTTCAACTAAAGCGTATTTCAACTCATCTTTGACGGCATTCCAAGAGATTAAATGATGCCCATCTATTGAAATTGAATCGTCATGACTTCCCGTCGGCTTTTGAATAACGCCATGCAATTCATTCTGAGGAGAGCGAAAGAATTGATAAATGCCCTGATTCGCACCTTCATAAAAAAGTTTGTCATCAACAAAAACTAAGACGTAAGCCGCTTTGAATCCAGATTTCTTTAGTTGTTCGCAGAAACAAATGCTCTTGCAGAAACTAAACATTTGTTCAGGATATTGACCTTTTCGAGGAAACTTCAGTTCAAGAATGGCTTCTTTTACTTGGTTGCCTTCTTCGTCTTCCGAATAGATGGCTATATCAATTTCTCTTTTAATGAAATCTTCATCACTGCCGAAAAATGACACAGGACGCTCGAACTGAACTTTCATATTAGAAAACGTGCTTTGACCACGAAGAAAAATTCCTAATTCGTTTTGTAAGCTAAATTCGTTATAAATCTCAATCGTTCCTTCTGCTATTTTCTCAGCAAAGTCTTTGATTATTTTTTGCATTTTTTTCTCCTGTTGGTTAATTAAATTGTGCGAAATCTTTATCGGTTTTTAATTCTTCTGACGCATACTCTAATGCGCTGCCATCCCGTTTCACGGCTTCAAGAACGACTTCTTTATCCGCTCTTAACTCGACTGACGCATCCCATAATGCTTTGGCATCATTTTTCACCGCTTCAAGCACTTCTTGTTTATCATTCCAATTCATTTTTTTCTCCTGTTGGTTAATTAAATTGTGTGAATTCTCATCAACTATTAACGCCGTTGACGCATTATCAGCTTCAACTAAAGCGTATTTCATCTTATCTTTGACGGCATTCCAAGAGATTAAATAATGCCAACAATTGGTCATGCAAAATCTCAACTTCACGTTGTGGACTGTGGGCAAGATGAAATGCAATCGAATTATCGGCTTGATTTAATTTTATTTTTTGAGAGGGAGTTGGCTCTAAATCTAAAATGGTTTGCTGTAATTTGTGTAATAAACAGGCATTTTCATCTTCTTCGCTACTCTCTTCATCTTCGTCTATTTTTGAATAATTTTTAAATAAATCAATTTTGTCTTTTGCCCAATTCCATTTTTGGAAAACATCGCGCTCATCAAATTGATCTAGCAAACGAATATAATCACGTCCTTGTTTCCCCCATGCCGCAAGTAAGGGATTCGCGTAAAGATGTAAATTTTCATCCGATAATTCAGGCACGCCGACTTTATTTTCTTGACGACGATTTACCGCTTTGAGTAAATCTTTATCTTCAATAATGTCTGCCCAATAGTGTCGGCAAGGATTAGTCACGAATAAAATGACTTCGCAAAACAGGCTAATTTTTGCCAATACTTCAATATGTTGCTGCGCTAAAGTTGGAATACCAAAAACGATAATCCGTTTAGGTAAATTTTTAGGTAGGTTTTCGAGAGTGAATGTTTCTATTTTTTTCAAAAATAAATCGTGAACCGATGAACGACTGGCATTTTTCTTTTCGTCTTCGCTCATGTCATTCAAAATTTCACGCCATAATTTAGCTTGCCAAACTTGTTCTTGTGGCAGAGGCTTTGCCTCATTGTGACCGTCTCGAATGCTATCTTTTCCTTGTTCCCAATCGAGCAACCAATCCGCACGATACATTTGATATTGGTCGAATAAATCTGCTAATTGTTCTGCCAGTTGATGACATTTAATTTCTTTTTCATCATCTGCTAAAAAATGCGCTAAATTTTCAAATTCAGGCTTTTTTATCAATTCGGGCAAAAGTCGATACAAACGCCACGTCAAAGGATGTTTTGCTAACGGTTGATCTTTCGGAATGCCTTCACCTAAAACAGCGCGATAAATTTCCCAAATAAATTGAGAGGGTAATTTCACGTCTAAACCTGCGGCGATGCCTAATTTGTCATTTTGAGCAAGATATTGTTTCAACCATTGCCCAACACCGTTGTTGTAAATTAAAAACGTTTCATTTTCTAAAGGTGAAAGCGGATGCTCTTGCATCCAGTATTCAACAACTTCAACTAATGATTCCAGTTTGTTGCCATGTACGATGGCAAGTCCTTTGTTTAATGACATGGCGTGTTCTCTTGTTTTGTTTAGTTATGAATTCCGTCAAAAATAACATTTTGATTCATTTTTTAGAATCATAAAATCTATGCTCTTTGCGATAGCGACAACTCGAATTCTCTACAAACTCCCCGACGATATGCATCTTGCAACTCCCATTGAAATTCGTTATCGTTTTTTAACTCGTCAGCAATATAATGAATCTCACCACCATTTCGTCCGTTTGCAAATGCTTCAAGTAACACTTCTTTATCCGCTCTTAACTCTTTTGACATATATCGTAATGCTCTGCTGTGCTGTTTCACTGCTTCAAGCACGACCTCTTTATCCGCTCGTAGTTCGTCTGAGGCGTGCTGCAATGCCCGACCATCTAGTTTCACTACTTCAAGCACGAATTTTTTATCCGCTCTTAGTTCTTCAGACGCATACGCAAATGCCAAGCCTTTTTGTTTCACAGCTTCAAGCACAATTTTTTTATCTGCTCTTAGTTCTTCGGAAGCATACACTAATGCCAAACCTTCTTGTTTCACTGCCTCAAGCAAAATTTTTTTATCTGCTCTCAATTCTTCGGACGCATACTCTAATGCCCAGCCTTCTTGTTTCACTACTTCCAACACGAATTTTCTATCGGCTTTTAATTCTTCTGATGAGAAATACCTTGATGCTGTGCTATTTTGTTTTGCTGCTTCAAACAAGAATTCTTTGTCGTCTTTTAATTCTTCGGACGCATACTCTAATGCGTCACTACTTTGTTTCGCGGCTGCAAGCACGATTTCCTTATCTGCTCTTAATTCATCTGACTGCACATACCCTAATGCTTCAAAATTTTGTTTCACCGCTTCAAGAACAACTTCTCTGTTTTCCTTTAATTCGTCTGGCAAATACCCTAATGCGTCACCATTTTGTTTCACAATTTCAATAGCAAACTCTTTGTCTTTTGTTAAGTCAAATGATATATAGCGCACTATATCGCCACAATCCAGTTCATCCTGTTTCATAGCCTCAAGAATAACTTCTTTATCTGCTCTTAATTCTTCTGACGCATGCTCTAATGCCCAGCCATCTTGTTTCACTGCTTCAAGCACTTCTTGTTTATCATTCCAATTTGTCATTATTTAGACTCCAAATCCGTTGATTTAAAAAACTGACTGCATCATAAACTACACATGCGACAAAATGAGGTATTTAAATTATTTTTTATACATTTCAATAAAATCCCGCCATTTCTGACGGGGATTTTTAGCACTCACTCGACCCAAAGCTCTCTAATATCAGCCAGCGAAACCAATTGACCTTCAATATAATTTCGGCTTGTTAAACGTGGAGATTCACCCGATTCTGACCAGCAGGTATTAAAAATGTTATCAATGACCAAATACGCTTGCGGGAATTCTTCATCCTCAAGAATAACAACATCTTTACAGTCAGCTTCAAATGGATGCGGTCTTTTGTCGTCTTCGTCGTCAAAGAATGCAAAGGGACTAAAAGACCGAAGCAGTATTTCAACACGATGCCCAATACAATATTTTTTTACATCCTCGAAGAATTGCATCGCCTCTTCACTGGGCTTCCATTCCGCCCTTCTTTTTATCGCATTTTCTGTCCGTTCGCGTATCTCTTCATCAGATGGTCGTCCTTCAAGATAGCCATCTAAAACATTGCTAGGATGTGGTACTCTCCAACTATAAGCATGATATGACGGTATTTCTTTATTCCGTTTCATTCTGTTATTCGCATACTCGGCTTGTAATTCATCACTCGCATAGTTAAGAGGTGCGGAGCCATGCAGTTTTACTGCTTTGGCGACAACGCCTCTATTAGCTTTTAATTCATCACTGGCATATCGAAGTGCAGAACCAACCTTTTTAACAGCCGCTAAAACAACTTTTTTATCTGCCCTTAATTCATCGCAGGCATATTGAAGAGCAGAACTATTCTGTTTAACTGCCGCTAAAACTACGTTTCTATCAGCTCTTAATTTCTCACTCGCATATTCAAGAGCAGAACCATTCTGTTTAACTGCTGCTAAAACAATTTCTCTATCTGCTTTTAATCCATTACTGGCATATTGAAATGCAGAATCACTATTTTTAATCGCAGCTAAAACGATTTTTATATCTGCTCTTAATCCATCACTTGCATATTGAAGAGCAGAACCATTCTGCTTGACCGCAGCTAAAACGATTTTTATATCTGCTCTTAATCCATCACTTGCACATT
>JBAXMT010000181.1:0-4757 GCA_037134135.1 Methylococcaceae bacterium
TTCATGTTGCAATTCTTTTAATTCGTCAATGGTAGACATTTTTAAATCCTTTTTTGCAATGATTTTTTAACTGCGTTTTTTTGAAATCTGGTGTTAAAAATTACAAAATTGAATGTTTTTGCTGGTGTGTGGTTAGGTGCATGGTTTAATTTCAATTGGTAATTTATTTCGGTTATTATTCTCGCAGCAATACACAATTTAACTGGAAAATAAAAATGTTAAACGATAAAAAAGTAAATATGTTAAGTAAAGATTTTTCTCATGGCAGTCATTTTACGGGTTATATGCAGGTTATTTTAGATAAATTAAAATCCGAATTGAAATCACCTTCAAAAATTTTAGATATTCCTGCGGGTTCTGGGCTTATTGGTAATGAACTCGTATCATTAGGGCATACTGTTGTTTATGCTGATATTAACGATGAACGCCCTGATTATGTTCAAGCAAACATGGAATTTATTTTGCCCTTTGGTGATAATGAATTCGATGCTGTCATTTGCATGGAAGGCATTGAACACGTTATCAATCAAAATCAATTACTCAACGAGTTAGTGCGAATTACCAAAAAAGGCGGTTTTATTTGTGTCAGCACGCCAAATATCTCTAATTTTTGGTCACGATTAACATTTTTATTCACAGGGCATTTTTACGGATTTTTGCCAAATTTAGTGAAAGTTATTAAACCAGATGTTCAACTGGATAAAGGGCATATTTCGCCGATTTCACTTTATGAACTAAGTTATGTTATGGCTGTTTCTGGTGCAGGTTTATTAAGTGCAACAGGTGATAGACTAAAACGAAAAGCGTTACTTCCTTTTGCATTGCTCATTTATCCATTTAGCTGTTTGTCTGCCTCAAAAATCATTGAAAAATTACCGATTGAGATGTTTGCAACAGAAAGAAATTTAAACGCTTATTTCAACATTCGCGTGTTTATGAGCCGTTCGCTAATCGCTTTTTTTGTGAAGCATTGAACCATTATTTTGTAGCTCCCACAGTTTCAGATATTTGTAATAAGTAGTTTCAGCATTGTAAATAGCTAGCATTAAACCGTGTGAACCATCTAAAAAACCACGTCGTAAAACATAAGCCCTAAAAAATGTCCAAAGTCCTTTTAACACGGCTTTTGAAACCGAAGATTTAATGCCCTTTTCAAAAAGAAGTTTTGCGCCAAGTGTTGAGTAACTGTCCATTTTGCGTAAAACCTCGGCTAAATCGGTGTATGAATCATGCAAAATCGGCGACTTCAAAAAACCGATTTTGCCATTCACATTTACCCATTCATGGACAACGGAATTACTAAATTCACTGTTGACACGACGAAATAAACGTAAATGATAGTCTGGGTACCAGCCACCGTGTCGAATTTTTTTACCGCAGAAATTCGATAAAAAGGGAATTTGATAGCCCTTGAATTCAGTCGATTTTATGACATTTTCAATTTCAGCGCGTAATTCGGGTGTGATAATTTCATCGGCATCAATCGATAACACCCAGTTGCCTGTTGCTTTGTTTAACGCTCGCTGTTTTTGAACGCCAAAACCTTGCCAATCCGTTTCAAAAACATTCGGTGTAAATTGGCGACAAATCGAAACTGTTTTATCTGCGCTTCCAGAATCTAACACAATAATTTCGTCTGCCCATTTCACGGATTCCAAACATTTTGCAATATGCGATTCTTCGTTTTTGGTGATGATGATAACGCTTAACATTTTAGTCATTTCAAAAGTCGATAATGTTTTTTGCTTAAATCAATCGATAGCCATTGTTCAATTTTTTTAACTAATCGATGTTTTTTTTCGCGCGTTGATAATTGGTAATCTGGGTTAAAACTAAAACTTGGTTGTGCTTCTCGATTCAACCAATCTTGCACAATCTGTGGGTGATTGCCCTGAAATTTTCGCAGTGTTTCAGCGTCAATGTTTCCATAATCAAATTTTTCAGGTTCATGCGCCCAATACTTGCTAACTTGATTTAATTTTTGTTGCATATAGTCCGAACGGCGTACATAACCATAATGATAAATACTTGCGTCAATCAGCTTCGCATTCGGCATTCGACCTTTTTTGTGTTGATCCATAATTACCCAAAACAAACCATCGGGCGCGTAACTTCTAATCGAATTTCTAATTAAACGTACTTCGGTTTTATACCAAGCAGGCGAATCTAAATAAGTCTTTGCATCACCATAAAAATGAAGATACTTAAACGCAATCGCTTCCACACGCTTGTCATCATGATCATTTTGAACAGTTTTTTTGATTTTTTCTAAATCATCTTCGTGTAAAACTTCATCGCCTTCTAAATAAAACGCCCAGTCGCCAACGCATGAATACTGAGCAATCATTTTTTGTTGGGCATAAACAAAACCGCGTTCGCTCATTTTTTCATTCCAAACAGTTTCAATAATGCGAATTTTTGGCTCGTTTAAGGCTTGAATCAATTCGAGCGTGTTATCAGAACTTTTACCCACTGCAATCACAAACTCTTCCACAATTGGAAGCAGTGATTTAATTGATTCGATAAAGGGATAACCCAATTCAACGCCATTGCGTATGAATGTGAAACCGCTAATTTTTGGTGTATTCATTGGCTAACTTTGTATGAAATTGTTTCGCTAAATAGAATGAACCAGCGACATTTAAATGGTCACTATCTCTGTAAAGTATTTCACCGTCTTTCATTGCCCAGCAATACTCAGCATCGCAAAATGTTGGTAACGTGTCCCAAACATTCACTTCAGGAAATTCTTTCAATATCGAAAAAACAATCTCTAAGTATTTTTGTCTTCGTTCATCAACTTGAGAGCGTTTAATAGCGCAAGGAAACTTTACCAAATCGCCACTTAATCGCCACGGGCGTTTTTCACAAGCAGTCGGACGAAATTCTATGTCAGGTGTATCGAGTACAAAAATGATTTTTTTATTTGTAGCGATTAAACGATTTAATGTTTTTTTCATGCCGGCCTCAAAGAAAAAATAAGGATCTTCTTTTTCCGTTTTTACGCTGCCTGTTTTGAGGAAATTGGATACTGAAATTTTTTGTTTAAACATATTTTCATTTAATTCTGTAATAGCTCGACCAGATAAAATAATGGTATCAATAGAATCCGTTGAAATTGCAATTTCGAGTGCATTATCGATAACACCACGACAAGTTTCGTGATTGTTAATTGGATTATCAAAAAATGGGAAGCAACCACCTTTCCCTAAATGTAATAAATTACTCGAAGCAAAAAAACCTACATTACTCAGCCCGTAATACAAGTGATTGGCATGGCTATCGCCAATTAAAATAGTTGTAGATTCTTTTGTTGAATCATTTAATAAACAATACGAATCATGGCTAAAATCTTTATATTTAGATAAACAACTTGGCATTGCATCAGCGGTTTTTATCAAACTATCATTTTTGTTAGGTTTAATTTCTTCACTCGCTACTGTTGATAGTTCGGTTATTGGCTTTCGATTGCCATAGCCTTTTTCAGATTCAATGATTAAACCTGAAACTCCAATAAGTAACAAAATGGTTAAAAGTCCTAGACTAATAAATTTTGATTTCTGAAAACGGATACTTTTCTCAACAAACTGAAATGTTAACCATGCAAGAACAAAACTAACTAACACAACTAAAAGCCGTATTGTAGAACTTGGTTTTTCAATTTCAGTAATTCGTATAAAACTCAACAAAACCCAATGCCACAAATACAACGGATAACTAATCAAACCAATAAAAACAGCAACTTTGCTGGCTAGAATTTTTCGATTAAACCACGCCGTTTCGCCTGCAAAAATCAAACTCGCCGCGCCAATCGTTGGCATTAACGCCCACCAAGAGGGAAATAGAATTGTTTTGCTGTTTAAAAAAATCCATGCCGTAAAAATTAACAAAACGCCAAACCATGCCAGCCAATTTGAAAATTGTTCAGCGTGTTTTTTACCAATTGAATGAATGCTCAAATAGGCAATTAAACTACCAACCAATAATTCCCATGCGCGTGAAGTGGGGAAAAAGAAAACTTCAGTCGGTTTGTCGTCAATCTGAATCACATTTAATAAAAACGAAACGCCCAAACACGTTGCAATAATCACCAACGGATTAACGCGAAAACGTCCGCCTAAAATCAATAACAACGGAAAAGCTAAATAAAATTGTTCTTCAATTGCCAGCGACCAAAGATGCAAAAGCGGCTTTAATTCAGAATCAATATCGAAATAACCTGATTCACTTTGCAACACAAAATTTGAAATATAAACCGAACCTGCGGCGATGTGTTTGCCTAAAAGTTCATATTCATTTTCAAGCAAAATGTACCAGCCAGCGACTAACGCAAACGTCAAAACCACAATCAACGATGGAAAAATCCGCTTAATTCGACGGCTGTAAAAATCAAGCAAACTAAAATTATTTTGGCTTTGTTGTTTAAGAATAATGCTAGTAATCAAATAGCCAGAAATGACAAAAAAAATGTCAACGCCAATAAAACCGCCTCTTAAGAATTTCGGATAAGCGTGAAAAATGACGACCAACAAAATTGCAATGGCGCGAAGTCCATCAATATCGGGGCGGTAAGTAAAATTAGGGTTGTGTTGGGTATCAGACATATTGATAAATTTTATTTTTTTGGAGAAACGAGAATAACATTATTGCATTTAAAATCGCTGCCAACGCGGTTGCCAGCGCCACTCCGCCATGCGCGAGCGGAACGATTAAAAGTAAATTAAAAATCAGATTTGCACACACAGAATACCACGCAT
>JBAXMT010000182.1:0-4715 GCA_037134135.1 Methylococcaceae bacterium
AACCAATACACTCACTTTCGTCCTAGATGCTACCAACAAGTCTATGATGACGATAAGTATAGAAAATTCAGATACCGTTCTTTCGATAACTCAAACTGAAAAATCTGCGATGGATAGCATTGGCATTTATTCAGGAAATTATTCGTATCAAATTACGTCGTTAGATTTAGTTTCAAATGGTCAAAAGTTCCATTTTGATGGGAATAATTTGTCTAAAAATAAACTCACTAAGATGCTAGCGAATAACAATCTTGACGAGCTTATAACAACGCTGATGAACGGGAACGACACGGTTACTGGAACAAAGGCTTCCGAATATCTTTTCGGTTATTTAGGCGACGATACGCTTAATGCTGGAGCGGGTGATGACACGCTTGAAGGTGGACTTGGGAAAGATGTTTTGGATGGTGGAACAGGTAGCAATGTTGCGGTTTATAGTGGAAATAAAACAAGTTACACCGTTTCAAAAGTGGGTGCCAAATACAAAATTAGTGGCTGTACTGATGGCAACGACACATTGAGCAACATTCAATTTTTAAAATTCAATGATGGCACAGTAGCAATTGATTCGATGTTAAATGCAACGATTCAAGTATCAACTGTTTTGCCTTTGCCAACAGACGAAAAAATAACCGTAACAAAAACCATCGGGGGCGGCACGCTTACCGTGACGCAAAAAGAAAGACCTTACGGATACGGCAATTCAGGTGCATTTGCAGCCGTAAAGGCTGATGGTTCTGTTGTGACTTGGGGTAAAGCAGGCTTTGGTGGGGATAGCGCGGTTTATCATCAAGACAGCATTACTTACGAATCGATTAAAGATTATTCTGTTAAAGACCAACTCAATGGCGCAATTCCAGTAACGCAAATTTGTTCTGGCAGTAGTGCATTTGCTGCATTAAGAACCGACGGCTCTGTAATTACTTGGGGAGGTGCAAATTTTGGTGGCGATAGTCGTGTTCATAGCTCGTCTTATAATGACCCATCTGGTGTAGCTTCTCCGATTTCAGTGGATGATTCATATTCAGTTGCTGACCAGTTAGACGGCAAGGTAAAAGTCATACAAATTTATTCTGGTGGTGGTTCTTTTGCTGCGTTGAGAGAAGACGGATCGGTGATTACTTGGGGGGATTCAAGTTATGGCGGTGGTGATAGCAGTGCAGTTGCGAAACAGCTAAATGGCACAATCGATGTAGTTAAAATTTTTACAAAAAATGGCGCATTTGCAGCATTACGAGCCGACGGCTCTGTTGTGACTTGGGGACAGGCAAGTGCTGGTGGTGACAGCAGTGTTCACCACAACGATTATTCAGTCTACCCTTCCTTAGTTACAAGTTATTCTGTTGCAGATAAATTAGATGGCACAGTAAAAGTAACCGCCATTTACTCGAATAACGAAAATTCTTTTGCCGCATTACGAGAAGACGGTTCAGTTGTGACGTGGGGAGAAGATGTAATGGGTGGTGATAGTAGTTCTGTTGCGGATAAATTAAATGGCTCAGTAAAAGTAACTCAAATTTATTCAACCAGCGGGAGTGGAGGAATGATGATGAGTGATACGTCTGCATTTGCAGCTTTGCGTGAAGACGGCTCTGTTGTTACTTGGGGAAGCCCAAGCTCAGGCGGCGATTCTAGTGTCTATAACTTTGATACCGCGTTGTATTCATACGTCAAAGATTATTCTGTTTCTGATAAATTGGACGGAACAATCGATGTCATGAAGATTTATCCCAGCTCTAATGGTGGTTCATTCACTGCATTAAGAGCTGACGGTTCTGTAATTACTTGGGGGCAAGCGAGTTCTGGCGGGGATAGCAGTGTTTATAGTTATCATTTGGATACCGCTTCGCCTGTAAATTTATACAATAGTCCAAAGCTGGTCAAAGATTATTCTATTGCAGACCAATTAGATGGCTCTATTAAGGTAACTGAAATCTATGCAGGGGCTGATAACAGAGATTCATCAGGAATGATGTTTAGTTCTGATGATATTGCATTTGCGGCTTTGCGCGAAGATGGTTCTGTTGTCACTTGGGGTGAAGCCAGTTCTGGTGGTGATGCTGGAATTTATCACAAAGACTCAGTAACAAACACATACATAAAAGATTCGTCTGTTTCTAACCAATTGGATGGTTCAGTAAAAGTCACGAAAATCTATATCAGTGGCAATTCGTTTGCGGCTTTGCGTCAAGATGGTTCTGTCGTAACTTGGGGCGATTCGAGTTTTGGCGGTGATAGTCAATCTGTAGAGAGCCAGTTAGACGGTTCAATAGATGTCATCAAAATTAACTCAAATGGTGATGCGTTTTCTGCCCTGCGTGCTGATGGCTCTGTTGTGACTTGGGGAGATAAAAGCTCTGGTGGCGATAATAGCGTTGTAGCAAATGAATTAGACGGAAAAATTAAAGTAACGGATGTTTATCCAAATAACGGAGGATTTTCTGCTTTGAGAGAAGATGGCGTTCTTGTTACTTGGGGAGCATCTGGTGTAGCAGGCAATTCTGCTGTTGCAGGTAATTTAAAATCAGGGGTTGTTTCTGTTACAAATCCATTAACTGATAATTTTTATGTGTCACCAGTAAATACAACGACTGCTACAAGTAATGATGATGTTTTAAAAGGAACGTCTAAAAACGATACCATTTCAGGATTGGCTGGTAACGACATATTGATTGGTGGTTTAAGCGCAGACATATTAACTGGAGGTTCGGGTGCAGATATTTTCAAATTCAACAATGTGAATGAATCTGGCATTTCTTTAAAACTAAGGGACAACATTACTGATTTCAACGGTAACGATGGTGACAAAATTGATTTGTCCTTCATAAATATAAATGCAGCAGCATTGAATAAAAAAGCGTTCAGTTTTATTGAAAGTGAAGAATTCAGCAAAACCGATGCTTCTGGTCAATTGCGTTTTGATGCTACAAATCACATTCTTTACGGCAGCACAAACGCTGATAACAAGGCTGAGTTCTCGATTCTACTCAGCGGCGTAAAAAATTTAGTTGCTGATAATTTTATATTGTAGTCGGAAAACCTAAATTTAATTAACCAAGTTTTCAGCCATAGGAAACTTGGGTTTTTGTTCAACAACTGTCCGTTCTAAAATAGATTCTAAGGCTAAAATCTGCTCTGAAATTTTACTTGTCCTAGAACTTTACGTTTTAGAAGGGGCGTTTTAAAATGTGAAATGTGATCCCGCCACACTAATCAAGAAAAAAATTTAAGCCACTTTATGAAAATTGTGGTGTTGCTTGAGTAAAGCTCGATGATCATTCATTGCTTACCAACTACCACGCACCCCATTCACCACAGCTTGGGCATTTGAGATTAAAAGGTTCGATAGTCCTAGCTGAGTGATAAGTCCAGTAAAAGCCATTTTTGATTAACCGCGTGTCTGTACTTCTACAGTGATTAAAACTAATGAACTGTTCACAGTCGTTGCATTTCATCCACACCGAACGAGAGGTTCGAGTAACCCATTTGCCTTGTCCGTCGTAATAACCTTTCGTTTTTTCAATTTTTCGAAGGTTTGAGGATCCACAACGAATACAAAATGGTTTGGATACAGTGAGATCATCAGAGCGTTCGTTACCCGTTGTGCAAGAGTTTTCGAGTTTATATTGTAAAAATAAACCGAGTAATCTTTGCAGTTCATCTGCGTATAGCGGTCTATCAATAGGACTTAGAAATACCCCGCCATATTGATGGTCTACGAGTTCACTTCCTCCAATCGGTAACTCACCTAGAAAGCTATATTTTCCCCACTCTTGAGATGTAACCCGCTCAGGAATGGCTGTTTTACAAGGGTGAATAATAAATACTGGGTTATCAGTCGATTCTCTATAGTTCTTTTGATTATAAAGTTGATCAGCAACCCCCATCAAGCCACCAAACTTTTCAAAGGTAGCTTTATTGTAAAATTTTGCATCCAAAACAAAGCGTTTTTTATGGGGCTTGGTATTTTGGGTACCACTTTCTGCATACCACTCAAGATCAATAACAAAATCTGGTCTTTTGCCATTATCCAGCGTTTTCTCATAAGTTAAGGTAATAAAACGCTTCGCATCTGTATTAGACAAGCTGACTTCTATATCAATTTCGTTGGTTTTAATCGCATTGATCAATTGATACTTCCAGTTGCTTTGCGGTATAAATCTAAATGATTCCTTCAAGACTTTAATAATTTGAAGTAGGCACCAGCGTTCATATAAAAGTGGCATATTAACAAGACCAATGGAGTCAATTTCTTCAAGATTAACTAACATATCTTCATCAGCAAGGTTTGTAACTTCCCTCAAAATTTTATAGCCATTATGTACCCCTTGATAATGGGGGTTTTGAACAAATGTCATTGAATTAGGAAAATACGAAGAAGACTTGATATTAAGTTGGCGTAGAGCCTTAATGATTTTAAAAAGCTGCCTCTGTTTTGGCTCTACCTTTTCAAAAACATATTCTGAAAGTTTCTGGTTGTCGGTATAGAAATTAATGCGATTTAAAAGTGCGGTTTTCTCTTTTTCCTGCTCTTCTAGCTCATTGCGATTGAGTTTTCTCTGCCATCCATTTTCGTTTAATTGAATTCCAAGTTGCTTTTCCTCGGCAAATTTATTTCTTGCGCCTTGCATCCCTTTAGTTGTTCTCACCTCAATTAGGCTTAAAATGCGAATTAAGAGCTAAAAACGCGAACAAAGTTCCAAAAATAAAATGCG
>JBAXMT010000183.1:0-4699 GCA_037134135.1 Methylococcaceae bacterium
TGTTTCGGATGAAGATAAATTAAAAATTACCTTTCATGTTGGAAAAAGTCCTTTTACATGGTTTAAATCGTTGCGTGATAAGATTTGATGGGGAGCAATGGCGTTGGCGAAAAAGATTGAATACGTTGTGATGTGGGATGCGGCGGCAGAATCCTCAGGTGTTTTGAAGGTACGCCCGACGACCCACGTTTTAAATACATTAAGAAAAATTGAAATTTTCGCAAACTGAAAAAGGCTGGTTTTATCCAGCCTTTTTCCTTAGTACACAACGTTTTTGATTGCGCTTTTAAAAACTTCCAATGGATACAGAACCAAATGCACTCTTAAATGATGATATTCCAAAAAGTGAAGCATCATTAGCCAACCCTGTTAATTCAATGATCGCGTTTTGACCATTAGACGCATATTGCAAACTAACCTTACCATCAGAAAAATTTGAATTCGTCAATGTTGGTATTTGATCACTTGGAAAATTTATAACGTCTCCCGATTGAAAATTTTTGATTTCATGACTGTAATCGCCAGCATAAACAAAAAATTGCTTGTTTCCATTTCCAGCATCATCTACACCAGAATTGCGTATGTCAATTCGCGTTCCAGAAGAGGGTGATGTTGGTGTTGATTTAAGCACGAAATCACCTAACAATATGCTGAGACCAGTTGTAGTCATTGAGAAATTAGCAGTAACAGCAGCATCATTAAAAGTAAATAATGTCCCGTTATCCTGAACTGGAATAGTAGCTATTAAAGAGGTTGCACTGCTGTCATAAATTGCAATTGCGTTGCCTGATTGTGCGAATGTGTAATCACTTTCATTTTTTTGAAACACCAAATGTTCTATATTTGCGTCAAGACCTATATTTTTAGCACTTTGCGTCAACGTTACTGTTTCGTTACCCTTGCTTCCAAAAATATGAAGTCCATCATTGCTGATAGTAATAGGATCGCCTGCTGTCAAATACACATTGCTCGAACTATTCGCTTGAACACTAGCGAGCTTATTTGAAGTATATGCTGCATTTGAAGTCACTGGCAAAGCAGAACTCGAACTTACCTGAACATCATTCACTCTAATCGTTAGTCCCGTTGAAGTGGGTACTAATTTAGCTTCAAACACACCATTGCTAAAATTGAGTAATGTATTGTTGCTATCATCTTGCACTGGCACACTCACTAACAACGTTTGACCGCTACTGTCATAAATTTGCAAAGCGTTACCAGCTTGTTTAAATGTATAGTTGTTAGAAGCCGCGCCTGTTACCAAAATGGAATTATTAGTATTCGCTCCAGTTGAGCTAACAAAAGTAACTTCATCAACATTTCCATCAAGCATCACACCTTGCGAACCCGCAACAACAGTTACAGCTTCATTACGTCCTTTACTTCCAAAAACACTGACTCCACTGTTAGCCACCACAATTGAATCATTTTCTTTAAAGTAAATTTTGGCGTGGGTGTCTGCGGTTTTTGTTATTACTAGTGGTGGAGTTACAACAGGCGGTACAATTTGTGGTGTTACATCAGGTGTTAGTAGTATTTTTGCCGTATAAACATTCGTCGTGGCATTATCATCTAAACCACTCAAACGACTAAACGCCAACGTTGAACTGTCGCCACTAAAGGCAATACTTGTGACATCGCCCGTTCCAGTTGAACTGTCAGAAATCTGTTTTAATTCACCTGTTGAAAAGTTTTTAACAAAAACATCCGAAACGCCATTGTTGTCATTTGAAACCAAATTCGTTGCATCGCTAATAAACGCGACATATTTACCATCAGGACTGATAACAGGATTTAAACTTGAACCGTTCGGCAACGTACCATCATTCAACAGATCAACTTGTGTCAGTGTGTTCGTATTTAAATCTTTCAAATAAATATACGAACTACCATCACGTTTTGCATCAATTAGATTTGCAAGTAAATTGGTTGCAAAACTACGAAACACCACTTTTGCACCATCTGCACTCAAACTTGGCTCATCACTTACCCCATTTGCCGCGCCGCCTTTGTAATTTGTACTCACCAACTGAATTGCATTCGTGTTGATATTTTTAACAAACACATCTCGATTCGCATTGTTATCAATCGGCACTGAAACATTGATATTTTTGGCGGGTACGCTTGCGGTTGGCAGCCAAGGCGTGGCATTTAGGTTCATTGTGACATTGTTAAATCCTAAAAAATTATCCGCGTCACTCGCAAATGCAACCTTTGAACCATCTGCGCTTAAACTGGGTTGCACACTGGCACGATTACCTTCCGTTCCCAAAGCATCAGAACTCACTAACTTCAGCGTTTTGCTTTGCAAATCTTCAACGTAAATATCGTAAGCCCCGTTTGTATCGTTGCTTACAAAATTTGAAGCCGCACTTTCAAAGACAACATAACGCCCGTCTTGTGTGATTTGACTGTTGGTTGAATTGTCATCACCAAAACTCGGTGTGACTAAGGTTAAATCGCTTGTTTGTGTGTTTTTCAAAAACAGGTTATTCACGCCGCCTTTGTTGCTTTGGCTTGAACTATCAAAATCGCTAAACGACGGAAATGAAATCGAACCATTGAAATCGGTTGAAACCACTGCCGTTGATTCAAAAATAACGTAACGTCCATCACCGCTAATCGTTGGATTTAAACTCGCCGTGTTTGCTGCAATGCCATACTTATCATTGCTGATGGCTTTTAAATCACCCGTTTGCGTGTCTTTGAGATAAATCGCACTTAATCCTGATGTGTCAGTTGATAAATTTATTGCATCACTGGCGAAAGCAACGAATTGTCCTGTTTTATCAAGTGCTGGTTGTTGGCTTTCGCCATTTCCTGCGGTGTTTGTTTTTGTTGTGCTTATTGTTTGCGTCATAACAAAAACTCCCAAATTAGAAACTTACACGACAAAGTTTTGGGTGCGCCCATGTCCAGCCACCATTATATCCAGCACCAGTTGAAAATGGATTGTTACCATAAACAGAATTTTCCATTATTATTCCAACCATTCCCAAATCGGTGTAACCAGCAGGGCAAGTGCCACCTGCTCCCAAAACATAACTTACCCCACTTTTCAAATAACCAATGCTACGGGTATGTGAATCAACATCTGCACGCAGAGAGGTTATCGAATTTGTTGGTGCAATAAATGCGGATGTAATAGCCTTTTGATAATCCGTTTTAACTTGAGAAATCTGAGAATTAACGTTTGATTGAAGATTAGCAACAGCTTCTTCCACTGTGACACGCGGCGACAAACCAATCGTTACCATTGGCACTTGATAAGAACCTGCGTCAGTGTTGAAAACTAAGGTTTCAGCATCTGCAAATAAACCACCTTTGCCATCGCCTGACATTTGGCGTTCGCAAGTGATTGTTAAATTGCTGGCAGAATTGAAAGGAAGAGAAGTTGTTTTATCAACAGTTAAAACTTTGCCTGTTGATGAACCCGTTTTTGAGTTGCGTGTTGTGGTACAAATTGAACGCCCTAAACCGATTTGGTCTAAACCATTGAAAGAATGTGAACCTGTTGTCGCACTTGATAATGTGACGATTGCGCCTTGCATACTTTGGTCAACTTTAAGGTCAAAATTTACGCCACTTTGGTTTGCTAATTTTTGGCAATTATTCCAAGCATCTAATGCACCTTGATAAACATTTCGTCCAAACTGCGAGGCTTGCGAGCTGTATTTACTGCTATCAAAACCACTTGTACAAACATTCTTTTGCAGCTCTGAAATTGAACTCGCACTTACGCTACTAGAATTACTTGATGAACCCCCGCTCCACCTGAAAAAAGTCCATAAGAAGCCTCAATTTGAGCGGATTGTCCACTCGAATACTGTTGTGAAGATTTATTTGAAACTAATGAATAATCAGCAGAACAAAAACTCGATTTTCTGAGTGATTCAGAATCTGTTGCGTTACTTGATTGCGAGGTGTTGTAAATGCCCGCTGTTAAAAGGGCGTTGCACGAATTGAAACCATTAACATCAGCGGCAAAACTCGCTGTTGGAAAAATAAGGCTTGCAATCGCAAACGCTAAAAAACTACGATTTTTACTGACTGACTGACTGACTGACTGAAATTTCCATGATCTAAATTCCTGATTAAATTGCAAAATTGCAGGGTCGTTATACACCTTAAATTGCTTAAAGTATTTAATACAGTTTTTTAAATTTACTTTGTATAAAATGCGCTCACAAAAATTAAATTACTAAAGGCAGTTTCATGAGTGAAATTATTGAAGTTCCCAGCCCGTTTTGCGGCATTGGCACTGACGATTTAACCATTCAAGTTGATGGTTTGAAAATCAGCGTGATTGAAAACGGTTGTGCGGTGAACACGCCAGCGTTTGAACAACCGATTACCGACACGAAAGCACGAATTAACGGCAAAGAAGTCGAATTAAATGAAGCGATTTCACACGCGGCAAATTTGTTGAGAAACACAAATTATCCTGTGATTGGTGGTTGTGCAACGGACGTAAATGGAATGCGTGGTTTATTGGCATTAGCCGATAGAACGGGGGCGGTCGTTGATAATATGAATTTCAACAACGCTCGCAAAAATCTTTTGGCGTTGCAAGATTCGGGCTGGATGAACACCACGCTCGCCGAAGTTAAAAATCGTTGTGATTTATTGCTGATTGTCGGCACCGATTTAGAAGGTTTCGCGCCACGCTTTTTTGAAAAATATCTGTGGAACGAAGCGA
>JBAXMT010000184.1:0-4683 GCA_037134135.1 Methylococcaceae bacterium
CAGTTAGCGTTTAATAACTTATGTTAGAGAACGTTAAGAAAAAATTATCGGTTTTTCTCAATTCTTCGCGCATTTTAACGCAATCTGACATTCGTCTGACAATTGGGTGTTAAAGTTTTAAAAAAATAAAGTAGTACCACAACCATCGACTAATTGTGTCGAATGCTAATAATCCAACCAAAGAGCTTAAAGTGGCAAATTACGACGAAACAACAAGCAGCATTACTGATAATTTAAAAACATCTACGTTGAGTGATTCAACCGTAGCGGCAATTACAACGGCACTTTCTGGATCAGGTGATAAGGTAACAGTGGTCGAATTATCAACGGGTAATAATAGTGCAGCAACCAATAAGGCACTTGCAAATGTAGACGTTGCAACTACAAGCGGGGGCAATATTACTGTCAGTAAAGACGCTCAAATTGAAAATCTTGCGGCTATTATTGTTTCAGACGATAAACCGACAAATATCAGAATCAATAATGATAGCTTCGATGGTACGGTTGTATTAGGTGACGGCAATAGTTCCGTCGTGTTAACCACAACGAAGGATGTTACTGTTGAAACGGGTGCTGGTGATAATAAAGTCACGACAGGTTCGGGTGGTGACGCGATTGTTGTTAAAGGCGGCGGAGATAACACCGTAAAATCAGGTGCAGGCGATGACAAAATTTCTATTAGTTCTGGTGGCGGAAATACGGTTGTTGATGGCGGGTCAGGTAAAAACAATGAATTAAGTGTTAATACTACTGGCACAAGTGTCGTCACCATAGATTCAAAAGGTGCTATTGCTATTAAAACAGGCGATGGCGGAGCAGTTTCGGCTACACATATTCAAACTATTGATTTTAGTGCGGGAAAAGTTAATGTCGATGCCAGTGCATCAAAAACCGCATTGAACGTAGTTACAGGAAACGGTGCTGATAGCGTCAATCTTGGATCTGGAAGAGATTCGATTGTGCTTGCTGGTGGTAATGACTCTGTGAATACAGGCGCGGGTAATGACAAACTTGAAATTGCCGATGGCTTTAAAGGTAAAGCAATTATCGATGGTGGAACAGGAACGAATGAACTCAGTGTGAGTGGTGTTAGAACCATTGGCTCCACGACGACTGCGACCACTTCCTCTAATGCTGCTATTTCAGGTGACGGTAAAGCAGTTGTTGATTCTAGTACAACCACATCAACTACAGTCGAATCGTTAGTTATCAAGATGGACAATGGCGCAACAATCAATGCCACTAACTTCTTAGCTCTTGTTTTAGGTGATGATGCTGTTTCTGTTAACGTGAGCAAATCTACGTCGGCACTCAATGTCATTTCTGGTGCAGGTAATGACAGTATCAGTTTGGGTGCGGGTAAAGACTCAATCACTTTATCGGGCGGCAAAGATACTATCAACACAGGTGCAGGCATCGATACGATTAAACTTGCAGCGGATTACGCAGGTACCGCTACAACTAAGTTAGATGGCGGTGAAGGTAAAGATAAACTCGATTTAAGTGCTGTTGCGATTAAGTCGGTTAATGTATCGGGTGCTGTGGTCAAAATAACGTTGGATAGTGGTGCGAAAGTCGAAGCTACAAACATTGAAAGTTTTGTGTACGATTCAAATGGCGATGTAGCGGGTGGTATTCAAACTGTTGGTGTTGCGGCAATTAATAGCAGTTTTTAACCTATTTTAATTTTTGGTTCACAGTGACTTTTTCTGAACCATTAGCGTTTCCAAAGGATCCAGAGCAATTACTTAACGTTGCTTTGGATTGTTTTTCTGTGGGAGATTTAGCACGAGCGGAGTTTTACGCAACACAAAGTATTCAAGGCTTACAAGGTTCTTCGCTGGCTTATGCTTATGCTTTACGCGCCAGCATTTACGAAGCTCAAGGATTAGTTGAAAACGCTGCCAATGATTTTTATAAAGCCTTAGCTTTTTATCCCTTTCAATCTCTTTTCCTTCAAAAACTTTCTAATTTAGTCAAAAATGGCAACGCTCAAGTGCGAATTATTTTGACGAAAGCTACCAATGAATGGTTATCTGTGAGACCACAAGATTGGCGATTGCCTGTTATTTTAGAAACCTTTAAATTGATTAACACACCTGTTTTTGGTGTTGTTGAAATCACATCCGAAGGCGATTTAAAAGGTTGGATTATTTCGCCAACCGACGCGGCATTGAATTTTTCAGTTTTACTTGAAATTGACGGTCGTGTTATTTCGCATCCTTGTCAATTACCCTCGCCAGAATTATTAAATTACGGCGTAGGTAATGGCAAAAATACGTTTCACATTAAATTGCAAATTCCTTTTGCAAATTGCCGATTAGGTATAGCAGGGCATGGAAGTTTGTGGGGTTCGCCAATACGCGGAACATTACATTTTTCTGATGTCATAAAAATGAGTAACTTCACTTCCAATATAGAGGCTCAATCGCTGGAAACCGTTGATATTTTGATTCCCGTCTACAAAGGATTGGAAGATACATTGCGTTGTTTAAATAGTCTTTATGCAACAAAATCGAACAATAAAACAGCGATGCGAATTATTGTTATCAATGATGTTTCGCCCGATAGCGAATTAACAGAAGAATTGCGTAGTCATTCAAATCAAGGATTTATTCATCTCATTGAACAACCATTTAATACGGGTTTTGTTGGTGCGATCAATACGGGATTAAACCTTGAATCCAATAATGATGTGATTTTATTAAATGCAGATACTTGTGTTGCAGGGAATTGGCTTGACCGTTTACGCAATGCCGCAAATTCAAAACGTGATATTGGAACCGTTACACCGATAACCAATAACGGTGAATTACTGAGTTATCCAATAGCAATGAAATCTAACGAAATGCCAACTAATGAGCAGATTGGTTTGTTGGATGATTTATTTTCTGAATTGGGTTCTGAAGCACCACAAATTATTCCAACAGGCGTGGGTTTTTGTTTGTATATCAAACGGGCTGTTTTGAGAGAATTGGGCGGATTAAACGAACATTTAATTCATCGTGGTTACGGCGAGGAAACAGAGTTTTGTCTTCGTGTTGTTGCGGCGGGTTGGAAAAACGTTGCGGCATCTAATGTTTATGTCGGACATAAAGGTAGTGTTTCATTTGGGCAGGAAAAGTCAGCCTTAGCAAAACGCAATAATGCTCAAATTCATGCACGATTTCCAAATCACAACGCCGAATATGATTTATTTTTGAGACAAAATCCATTCGTGCCGCTTTATCGACAAATTCAGAGAACTTGGTTGCGAGTCCAATTGCCGCAACACAACACACAGTTGCACTTAATCCATGCCACTGAAACAATCAAAAATGACGATGAAATATCACTACGATTAGAATTGCACGAAGAAAGTATTCCGACTGTTTTAAGGTTGGTCATTCACGGGATAGCAGGGCTAGCGCATATTGATTACGGTTTTCCAATTCAATCTGACGAGCTGTTAGAGGATTTAAAATTACTCAATTTGTCGGGTTTTACGTTGCACGGACTTTCACGCTGGTCGCCCGATTTTTTAGATAAATTAAAGGTTAGCATCTAGTGTCAAAAAATATCATTTTTCAAACGGGTCAAATTACCAAACAACAACGTGCTGATCGAATGAATCAAAAACCTTGTTGCATTTGGCTTACGGGACTTTCTGGCGCAGGAAAATCGACGTTAGCTTATGCAACAGAACAGGAACTTCATTCCACTGGACGACACGTTTATGTGTTAGATGGCGACAATGTTCGGCATGGTTTAAACAGCGATTTAGGATTTTCTGATGTTGACCGCGTAGAAAATATACGGCGTGTGGCAGAAACAGCTCGCTTAATGGTGGATGCAGGATTGATTGTCATTGTGTCATTCATTTCGCCTTTTCAAAAAGAACGATTGATGGCACGGAATTGTTTTGAACAAACCGAGTTCTTTGAAGTTTTTGTGGATGCGTCCTTGGCAGTGTGTGAGCAACGTGACACCAAAGGACTTTATCAAAAAGCGCGTAATGGTGAAATTGCATTTTTTACAGGTATTTCGTCTGCTTATGAACAACCCAATCAACCTGAATTGCATTTAAAAACAGACGTGACAGATATTCACGATTGCGTTAATCAAATTGTTGAAATGCTCAAACTATGACAAACGCCAAAAGAACACAGCACGGCGAACTGTTAACCTTGTCGGGACGGACTTTATTAGGTTGGGCAACACCTATCAATGCAAACGCTCCGACTTGGATTGAAATCCTTGGTGATGGCGAATTTTTGCAAGCTGTTCGGGCAGATTTTGATTTAGGAAATCAGTTTGAATCGTTGACTGAACAACAGCGAAAAAGAGGTTTTTTTGCAACCTTAAACATAAATCAATGGCTTAAAACTGAACGATTAGAAGCGCGATTAGCTAATACTGATAAGTATTTATCTGGCACTGTTTTTCCACATAGCGAGCAATCTAAAAGTGAATCAATTTTAGGGCAGGTCGAAAATCACGGCGGATTAAAACTCTGGGGCTGGGCGTGGAATTCAGCTTATCCTAATGAAACACAAGAAATCATTTTTAGTCATCAAGGTGCCGATTTAGCTTGTATAAAAGCCGAGGATTATCGAACGGATTTAGCCGAACAAGGCATTGGTAATGGCTTTCATGCGTTTGAATGGACATTGCCCTTATCGTTTGCGGATGGACAACCTCATC
>JBAXMT010000185.1:0-4680 GCA_037134135.1 Methylococcaceae bacterium
CGGTGATTTCAGAAGAAATCGGTTTGAGTTTGGAAAAAGCAGAACTCGCACAATTGGGTACTGCAAAACGTGTTCAAATCACCAAAGACAACACCACCATCATTGACGGTTACGGTTCAGAAGAAGCAATCAAAGGTCGCGTTGCTCAAATTCGCGCTCAAGCTGAAGAATCAACCTCTGATTACGACAAAGAAAAATTGCAAGAACGTTTAGCGAAATTAGCGGGCGGCGTTGCAGTTATCAAAGTCGGCGCGGCAACTGAAATCGAAATGAAAGAGAAAAAAGCGCGTGTTGAAGATGCGTTGCATTCGACTCGTGCAGCGGTTGAAGAAGGCGTTGTAGCTGGCGGCGGTACGGCGTTGGTTCGTGCGTTGGCGGCAATTAAAGATTTACAAGGCATCAATCACGACCAAACCGTTGGCGTGAACATTTTACGTCGTGCGATGGAAGAGCCTTTGCGTCAAATCGTTTCTAATGCTGGCGACGAACCTTCGGTTGTGTTCAACGAAGTGCAAAAAGGTTCAGGTAATTTCGGTTACAACGCGGCAACAGGTCAATATGGCGACATGATTGAAATGGGCATTTTAGACCCTGCAAAAGTCACTCGGACTGCGTTGCAAAATGCGGCTTCAATCGCGGGTTTGATGCTCACCACCGAAGTGATGATTGCTGACGCGCCTAGCGATGACAAAGGTCATGGTATGCCTGATATGGGCGGAATGGGTGGTATGGGCGGCATGATGTAATCGTCGTTCAAAAAGTCTTTTTTGACTTTTCACTTTTCATAAAAGCCTCGGTTGTTTTTTTAAAAGCAATCGAGGTTTTTTGTTTGGTAGAATTTTTCACAAGGATACAAAAAAATGGCTTCTCTCAATATGAATGGTTCATTTGTGCTTTCAAACACAGAAATTGACAATCAAGTAACAAAAATTTCTGCTGGAAATTATGCTTTAGGTAAAACTGAAAACGGTATATTCAACGTTCGTTACGTCGGTCGTTCTGATAGCGATTTAAATGCGCGTCTCAAACAACATGTTGGAAAGCATCCAAAGTTTAAATACAGTTATGCTTCTTCACCAAAAGCGGCTTTTGAACAAGAATGTAGAAATTTTCACGACTTTGGGGGCGTGGAAAAATTAGAAAACAAAATTCATCCAGATAGACCCGAAGGTTGTGCTTGGGAATGCCCAGTATGCGATATTTACGATTAACTTAGTTAATATAGGAAAACAAATGACTTACCACACAATGATTTTAAGTGAGCCTGATAACACACATAATGGCTTCATTCGACGCTATTATGCAACCATCGACATTTCAATGCCATCAACACAGTGGATGTGGCAACAAGTTGATGCCAACGGACAACCTTTTGGTGTTGTTAGTCAAACTTTTGCTAGCGAAGAAGAGGCAAAACGAGACGCTTTAAGTAAGCTGAATGGAGATTGTTGGGAATAATTTTTTGTTATGCCTCCGATTTAAGTAGTCGGAGGTATTTTATGATTTACTTTTTTTCATCAATTCAATAATTTCTTTCAAATACGAAATTTCTGCTTTTTGTGATTCAAGCATAGATTCTAATTTTTCAACAACAAGCTGTAATTTTTCGATTTCGTGTTTGAAGTTTGTGTGTTCGGGAGATTTTGAACTAATGTTCCAATGATTTTGAGTAGTGGCATCAGAAAAGTTAAAAACGTTTTGCTCTCTGCGATCAAGTAATTCAAAAAGTTCAACACTAAATAATTCTGAAAGTTGTTGCAGTCTGGATAATTTAATATCAACCTCTCCGCGTTCAATTCCTCCATAACCGTTTGCTGTCATACCTAATTTTTCTGCAACTTCTTCCTGTGATAAATTTTGTGCTTGACGCAAATGTTTAATTTTTTCGCAAACCTGCATAAATTAACGCTCCTACGGGGAAAATATCAGTTTCATTTGGTGGTTAAAGATGGCGTAACGAATTAGCATACAAGCCAGTTCCAAAGGCGTATGAGTTACCAATTTTCGTAACGTTTTTATTTTTAATCGACATGAGGATTTTAACATGAAAAATTTTTTATTAAGTGCAGCAATCGCTGCAACATTGATTTCATCAGCGGCATTTGCTGATTCTGGTAGTAAATTAAGTGCTTTTGATGGCATTCCATCTGAAGCTGTTCAAGCAAAAGAATTAGATGCTGTTTCAGGTCAAGGTGCTACTTACATTTCAGCTAGCGATGCTGCGTTAAAAGCGTTAGTTGGCGTGAAAGTAACAGCAACCAATATGATTCCAGCGAAAGTACCTTCGTATGTTGGAACTTCTACTCCTGCCAGATTAAATAATGCGTTTGGTAGTGTCTCAAACATGAATGGTCTCAGTAATGCGTCAAAGAACTATGGAGATTTGACAAAAGTTGGCAACAATTATGTGACAACAAAAACCGTTACTGCAAAACAACCAGTCGTAGTTTATACAACACGAAAATGAGTTTTTTAAAAAAGATGCAAGCAGGCTTCGGCTCGCTTGCATTTTTTTTGTCATTTTTACTGCTCTCGAATGTCCACGCTGAAGATTTTGACAAAGACGTTCTTTTTAAAGGCATCGACAGCCAAATTCACGACTATTCATGCGGTACAGCAGCGTTAGCAACGTTAATTTCTGGGCTTTACGAAAATATCGAAGAACAAAAAGTTATCGATGTTATTTTTGATTCCGAAGAAGCCAAAAATGCAGGTTATACCGCTTCACAATTAGAAAGTGCAGCAAAGAAATTGGGTTTTAATGCTGAATGGCGAAAAATCAGCCCTGACGTTTTGCCAAAAATTAAACAGCCTGTTATTTTGTTAATTGGCTTGAATAGCGACTTTGCTCATTACGTTGTTTTCAAAGGCATTGACAATAACGAGGCGTTTTTAGCTGACCCAATCCGAGGAAATATCCGAATTCCTTATCAAGATTTAATCAAAGAAGGCATCAACGAAAATTATGCCAAATGGTATGTAATGGCAATTCAATCATCTGCCGAACAAAATACCAGTTCCAATTTATTCCTAAACGCCGACAAATTTAAAACGCACGCCACCGTTGAGCAATCTAACGCAATCACATTGGCGACGGTCGCAAAAGAAAATCAATTGATGATGACTTATGATTTTGGAACAACGTTAGGGCGAACTCGTTATCCAAATTTATTGAGTGAATCGCGTAATTTTACGCATTCGTTAGGCTTGCGTTATGGCTTGACTGAAAATGTTGAAATCGGTGGAAACTTTGCCTATTCCGATTACAGACAAAAAATCAGTGCTGAAGAAAATACGGTAATTTCAAAGAATTTTGATAGGGCTTACGACATTTACGTTAATCGACGTTTTTCATTAGATGACGCGGGGCAATACGGTGTAATTTTAGGCGGCAGAACTTCTTTTGCAGAATACGCGAGCATTTGGGGCGGCGGTATAAATTTGATGGGCTACATGAATTCGTCATTTGCTCAATTTGTCGCGGGAACATCTGTGAATAAGCAATTTAGCAATAACCAAGCTGTTGACAATAATTTGCCCGAATATCAAATTGTCAGTTTTGTGAATGCGAATAAGCCAATCGGAGATAGATTTTTAGGTTCGCTTTCGTTTTCAGTCATTGACGGAAATAGCAAAAATTCTGCCTCAGTTGAATTCAAAAAAAGTTTTAACGCTTCAACTGGATTAACCTACGTTTTTGACAATCGTTTTCAAATCACGCCGTCACTGGGTTATGTTTTTGGCAATGGTGATTATTTTACGTTTGGTGCATCGGTTAGTTATGTTGGTGGTTGGTAATTTATTTGTCGCCTTATTTCATCAACAAACAAGACAGCATGAGCGTCGAATTAGACGACCCGATGATTTTGATTTATGACAAAAAAATCTCAAACATCCGCGACATGTTGCCAGTATTAGAAGGCGTTGCAAAAGTGGGTCATCGATTGTTGATTATCGCTGAAGACGTTGAAGGCGAAGCGTTAGCAACCTTGGTTGTGAATACAATTCGTGGCATCGTGAAAGTGGCGGCTGTAAAAGCACCAGGTTTCGGCGACCGTCGTAAAGGAATGCTCGAAGACATCGCGGTTTTAACAAACGGTACAGTGATTTCAGAAGAAATCGGTTTGAGTTTGGAAAAAGCAGAACTCGCACAATTAGGTACTGCAAAACGTGTTCAAATCACCAAAGACAACACCACTATCATTGACGGTTACGGTTCAGAAGACGCAATCAAAGGTCGTGTGGCTCAAATCCGCGCTCAAGCTGAAGAATCAACCTCTGATTACGACAAAGAAAAATTACAAGAACGTTTAGCGAAATTAGCTGGCGGCGTTGCAGTAATCAAAGTCGGCGCAGCAACTGAAATCGAAATGAAAGAGAAAAAAGCTCGCGTTGAAGATGCGTTGCATTCTACTCGTGCGGCAGTTGAAGAAGGCGTTGTGGCTGGCGGCGGTACGGCGTTAGTTCGTGCGTTGGCGGCAATTAAAGATTTACAAGGCATCAATCACGACCAAACCGTTGGCGTGAACATTTTACGTCGTGCGATGGAAGAGCCTTTGCGTCAAATCGTTTCTAATGCTGGCGATGAACCCTCAGTAGTTTTCAACGAAGTTCAAAAAGGTTCAGGCAACTTCGGTTACAACGCGGCAACAGGTCAATATGGCGACATGATTGAAATGG
>JBAXMT010000186.1:0-4672 GCA_037134135.1 Methylococcaceae bacterium
ACTGAAATCGTTACGGCAAATGACCAAATCATAAAACGATCAATGCGTGAAGTCAGTTGCTCAAAACGCTTGTCCACTTGCTCAAAACGCTTGTCCACTTGCTCAAAACGCTTGTCCACTTGCTCAAAACGCTTATCCATATCTTGGCGCAACGTTTTCATTTCAGAACTTAATCGCTCGTTCATGCTTTTCATGTCTTCGCGCAATTCAACATCCAAATGAGCAAAATGATTCGTCTGCGCTTTTAACATCAAAATCATCATTTGTTCTGGCGAAATCCCTTCACCTGTTGAAATTTTAGTCATCACACTTTGCGCCTGGCTATCAAGCCAATCCTCGAAAAATTTATCGTCAAACATCATTATTCCTTCGTTTTGAAATCAGCTCGCATTTTACCACAACAAAAAAGCCCACTCTCCCGTTCAACACCAAAGCGCGGGCTTTCTTTTTATGTCGGTTCACCGCAGGATAATAATTCAGACATTTCTGGACAACCTGCCCAGTCCAGCGGATAAACACCTTGTGCCACATCACGATGAAATGTTTAATAAGACCAATCTCGCACACGCTTCACCAACCCATGTTTTAACGGATTGATGGCAATGTAATCACGATGATGCGAATAATCCATGTCGGTTGTAATGCAATGTTCCCAATAGCGACGTTGCCAAAAAGTGGATTCACGGTGTTTTATTTTGGAAGAAGTTAGCCAATCCTCCTTATGATAATAATCTGCACAGTTTTTTGAAACCAGCGGTTTGATTTGTCCCCAACGCATCGGGTAAGCGGCATCGCCTGGCGGCAACGTCCAGATGCAATGTAAATGATCGGGCAACAAAACAAAAGCGTCAATCGTGAACGGATAACGTGATTGTACGGTTTTGATAGCATTTCGCAACGCGACCCGTACCCGTTCGTCACAAAGAATGGGACGGCGGCGATAAGTCACCACGGTAAAAAAGTAGGTTGCACCTGGTAAATCAGTACGGCGATAACGTGACATTAGAAATCCTTTGTAGGGTGGGCTGCGCCCACCATTGATGATGGAGGAATTCATTATTTCACAAATTGAAGACACAAAAAAATCGCCCCCAGTTTCCCGAGGACGATTCATTTTTCAACCGTATGTTGTTGTCAAGAAGGTGGGCAGAACAACATTGCCCACCTTACCTGGCTTATTAAGAATGTTTATCACGATGTTTTTGCTTTTCTCTAGCGTCGTATAACACAACCGCTAACATTAAAAGTGCAAAGACGCCAACACCCACTAATGATTCAATTGCCATCATCTTCTCCTCTTCTCAAAATAAAAGACATTACAAAAAAAGTAACCGCGAGTGAAATCAAAACTGTTATCTCAAAAGAACCAATCTTTTTATCAACAAAACCACCCAACAACGTGGCAATAATTGATGCAGTTCCAAGATTGTCCATTACTTTCGCTAAACCTTCACTCTGGTCTTTGTTAAACAATTGCATTTCAGTTCCCATTATTTTCAAAAAAGCCCACTCTCCCGCTCAACACCAAAGAGCGGGCTTTCTTATTTCACATCACGCATGACTAAATCCAGAAAAACTCAACTGCGTCATTTCATGAAACATCATTCTGCCGCGTGCTTTTTCAACGTCCTTCATTGCCGACGCTAAAAGCATTGGATTTTCCTCGTTAATAGCGTCCAAATACTCCGCAATTGCTTCTTCACTGTCTAAATAATCTGAAGCATCAAAACGTGAAATAATTATTTCTTTTTTCATTTTCCCTCCAAAACTAGTTGTTTCTTCATTTTCTTCGCTTCAACAATGTCGCGCTTTTGTGTTTTCTTATCGCCGCCAAGCAATAACAAATAAATCACGTCAGCTTGTTGATAAAAATAGACTCGATAACCTGCGCCAACATCAATACGTATTTCATAAACACCTTCACCGACTGGCTTGTAATCACCAAAGTTCCCAATTTCAGCATTTTTAATTCGTGCTGCAATTCGTGTTCTAGCTTTTAAATCCCGTAATGAGGTTAGCCAACTGTTAAATTTATCTGTTTTATTTATTGTGAACATGGTGGCATTTTAGTTCATTTTCTCTATTTGAAACACAACAAAAAAGCCCACTCTCCCGTTCAACACCAAAGCGCGGGCTTTCTTTTTTCACAACCCCCGCCTTCTCTCGTCGGCGGGTTCTTTTGTTGTCAAGAAGGTGGGCAGAACAACATTGCCCACACCGCCTGGCTTCCGTGTAAAAATAAGAGATATAGCGAATGAGACGTGGCGCGGCTTTAAGTGGCACATTGTAACTTGTGCAGATGCAATATGTAATTTGTGTCGGTTATAAATCAACCTGTGTGGGTGCAATATATAACTTTATTTCGAGTTTAACTTTTTTTAGAGTTTAACCCGTTTATAAGTTTAACTTGATTTTAGGTTAAACTTAATGATAAGGTTTAACGTTGCGTTAACTTAATTTTAGGATAGAAATGGCGGTTGAAGTTTATGAAAAAAGAGAGCAGCTCGTAGATAACAACACGGGTGAATTATTGCGTGATACCACCAGCTTTGAAGAAATAAATCGTGGCGTAAGTGAGCCGCCGTATATGAAAGTTTATCTCGAAGACCTTGGAGCCTTTAAACGCCTAACGGCAGGTGAAGTTAAAATCCTTGTTTATGTTGCAGCAACGGTGACTTATGAGGGCGAGATATTTTTACCTATGGTTATTAGACGGCGTATTTCAGAATCAGCAGGGTGCAAAATACAATCCGTGACAAATGCAATTTATACATTTCTGGCTGCAGGAATTTTAAAACGAGTAGAGGCGACCATCTTTGCGCTCAATCCAGATTATTTTGCGAAAGGCGCGTGGCGTGTAATTCGAGAACAACGTAAAGCCTTTCAATCGATTACAACGTATTACCCGAACGGCGCGAAAAAAACGATGACGCAGATTGTCGAAACAAGCGAAGAACCTTCTCCAATTGATGAAAATATAGCCAAAAGCGAACCCCAAAACCTTTTAGATTAACCACAAAAAAGCCCACTCTCCAGTTCAACACCAAAGAGCGGGCTTTCTTTTTTCACAACCCCCGCCTTCTCTCGTCGGCGGGGTTTGTTTATGACATCAAGCAAAGCAGGTCAAAACTCAATTTACATCACCAACAAATTTTCGCCACAATCGGTTTGCAAAACATTACCGCTACGTTGCAACACAAAAAAGCCCTGATTTAACGCGGCTTCTTTTGCATCGTCATTGATATGAAATGACGCAATTGCACCGTAAAGTTTGTAAGCCTCATAAATTGGAAATAACTTTTTAAAGTTTTGCATTTTACGTTCTAACTTTTTCAAGTCGTTTTCATGGACTTTGTATTTCACTTCGACAATGCCGACCGCTTCACCATTGGTCATCACAATGTCGTATTCCTCTTGGAATTTACCACGTTGCTTATGCTGATTTTTGGTAATGTCATCAAAATGAACTGAGCCTAAATGCGTGTCGTCAGCCAAACTGTTAAAGAAAAATTCTTCCGCAACATCGCCTTGATTCCGTGCGATATTCCCCAATAAATCGCCCACTTTATCAAGTTTTCGATCAGATTCTTTTTGTGCCAATAACAACTCTGCAATTTGCTCATCCGTTCTATTCATTTGCTCATCAGTCTTCTTTTGAGCAATCGCCAAACTCGCTACCAATTCCTTCAATTCTTCATCTGTCATTTTTGATTTCCAAATCTGTTAAAAGTTGCCAAATCATATCACAACAAAAAAGCCCACTCTCCAGTTCAACACCAAAGAGCGGGCTTTCTTTTTTCACAACCCCCGCCTTCTCTCGTCGGCGGGTTCTTTTGTTGTCAAGAAGGTGGGCAGAACAACATTGCCCACCCTACCTGGCTTCGTGACAAAGGAATGAGGGTTTTGTTAGCTGTTCAAAATAGATTTTTTCAAATCCCGATAAAAATTTTCGTGTGTGCCATAAGCCAGCAACATCAAAACCAAAGTCTCTTTTTGATAACGATATGCCAATAACATTTGATTTATATTGACCTTGAACTTATAAACTCGCACACCATTCAAATCGCTAGTTTTTAAATCACCAAGCTCTGGTTGTGCTATCAATGTTTTAATCACCTCATCTAGCAATTCTTTCTCTGATTTATGTAGCTTTTTCACTGTCTTGATAAACAAATTACTCTGTAAAATTTTCATCCAAACTGATACTCAGAAATATCGCCAGACTCAACTTGTTGTAAGCTGACCAAAATATCTTTTACAAAACTCATCGGTAAATCAGGATTTTCCTCTGCAATTCTGCCCAATTTTGCCCAATACTCAATTTGTGTAGGTAATGAACGGTGCATCACTGTTGCCATTATCTGTGCATCATTCACAAAATCATTTGATAATTCAATAATAGCCATTTTCAAATATCTCCAAAAAATCCAAAACCAAATCATAACACAAATAAAAACCGCCTTCCTTTCGTCCAGCGGTTTCTTTTTTCACAACCCCCGCCTTCTCTCGTCGGCGGGGTTTGTTTAGTATCAAGCAAAGCAGGTCAAAACTCAACTTGTTTTACAATTTAGACGGGCTGACTTTGGCATTTCCAAAACCTTGATGGTCAGTTAATAAGCCGATAATTTTTTCTTAACGTTCTCTAACATAAGTTATTAAACGCTAACTGCGA
>JBAXMT010000187.1:0-4670 GCA_037134135.1 Methylococcaceae bacterium
TCGGTCGTCATAATCGCTTGCGCGGCTTGTTGCCACTGATTTTCAGCCAAATTCGAAATCGCTTTGGGCAAACCGATTGCGATTTTTTCGACGGGTAACGGTTGACCAATTACGCCCGTTGAAAAAGGTAAAACTTGCTGCGCGTTTCCACCGACAAGTTGCGCCAAATCCTTGCACGTTTGTCGTGCGTCGTTCATGCCTTGTTCACCCGTTCCTGCGTTTGCATTGCCCGAATTGATTAACAACCAACGTGGCGCGTGGGCTAAATTCGCTCGGGCAATGTGAACGGGCGCAGCACAAAACGCATTTTGCGTAAACACCGCCGCGCACGTCGCTGATTCGGGAAATTGAAAAATCAATAAATCATCGCGCACCGTTTGTTTAATACCAGCGTTTGTGGTGCCTAATGCCACGCCGTGAATCGGCGGCATAACAGGAAACGTGTTTTGTCCAACTGCCATAATTTTTACCTTTTGAGTTTGAATGTGTTAATGACTGACGTTGCGAAAAAAATTTTGTAGGGGCGTACTGCGTACGCCCGTAATGCACAACGTTATCATGAATAATCGTTTTATGCGGGTTCACGCAGTGAACCCCTACAATAACAACCGTTAGTGATGTGCCAACGCGGCACGAATACAACGCAAAATGCCGTAACTGTATTTTTCGTTAAATTCGTCGTGAACCAGTTTAAGCGAATTTTTGAATTCGTCGGGCAACTTTTGAATCGACGTGTTAATTTTCGCCAATTCGTCGGGTGTTACTGTGATTATGTCGCTCAATAATAATTCCTGTTGCGTGATTCCGTCGGCTAAATGTGAATAAATCGTGGTTTCTTGAAATTGCCGCAACACTGCAATTTCGGGAATTGCCACGCCTAATTTGAACAATTTAATCGTGATGCCGCTCGACGTTAAATCGGAATCATTTTCCAAAATCACAAACGTTTGCACAATCCGTAAAAAATCGATTCCGTACAATTCTAATTTATGTTCGCCCACGCCTGAAATTTCGCCCATTTCAACCAGCGTGCGCGGTTTGGTTTCTAGTATTGCCATCAACGTGGCATCTTGAAAAATCGTGTACGCGGGAACCGTTTGCTTCGTGGCGATTTCGCTGCGTTTTTCGCGTAACGCTGCCCAAAAACGCGATTTCAAATCTTCCGCCACTGCCGCTTTTTTAACAATTTTACGAGCGCGAGGCAGACTTTCAGGGCGATTTTCTTCGCGGAACATTAACTTCTGTTCGCCGCGTAACACGGGATGACCCGCTTCCGCCAGTTTCAATGTGTTATAAGTAAAATCGACTCGAACCAAATTCAACGCCACCAATTGTCGAAATACAGAATGCCATTGCGTGCTGTCCAAATCTTTACCAATGCCAAAAGTCGAGAGTTCATCGTGTTTATGATGTTGGATTTTGACGGTTTGAATGCCGTGTAAAACGTCGATTAAATGTGTCACACCAAACCCGAATTTTGGACTGGTACGAAGCACGCACGATAACGCTTTTTGCGCGGCAATCGTGCCATCCCACATTTGCGGCGGATCTAAACAGCAATCGCAATTCCCACACGCTTCGGCTTTCGTTTCGCCAAAATACTGTAACAATGTTTGCCGCCGACAATGCACTTGTTCACACAACGCCAGCATCGCGTCGAGTTTGTAATTTTCCAAACTTTTGTGCGTTTCGTCGGCTTCGGATTGCTCAATCCATTTTCGTAAAATCACAATATCGGACAAGCCGTAAGCCATCCAAGCATTCGCGTTCGCCCCGTCACGCCCCGCACGCCCTGTTTCTTGATAATACGCTTCGACACTTTTGGGCAAATCCAAATGCGCGACAAAACGCACATTCGGTTTATCAATCCCCATTCCAAAGGCAATCGTGGCGACAATCACGATATTGTCTTGCATCAAAAATTGTTGCTGATTTTGTTGGCGCACGTCTGTCGGCAAACCCGCGTGATAGGGCAGGGCGTTAATGCCTTTTTCGTTCAGCCATTCCGCCACCGAATCGACTTTTTTGCGCGACAAACAATAGACAATTCCCACGTCGCCGTCGTGATGTTTGCGAATAAAATCGAGCAATTGATGGCGTTCAGAACGCGATTTAGACACCAATTTTTGCACAATCGTGTAACGAATGTTTGGGCGATCAAAACCGCTGATATAAAGCGGCGCGTCTTCGAGTTGCAGTCGTTGTTGAATTTCAAGGCGCGTGCGTTCGTCAGCGGTCGCCGTTAACGCAATGCGCGGCACGTCGGGAAATTGTTCGTGCAAAATCGACAAATTCAAATAATCCACCCGAAAATCGTGTCCCCATTGCGAAACACAATGCGCTTCATCAATCGCAAAAAGCGCAATCGGCAATGTTTTCAGAAAGGCTAACGTGGTTTCTATTTTCAATCGTTCGGGCGCGATATAAAGCAGCTTAATTTCACCCGCCACTAATTGTTTTTCAATGTCACGAGTTTGTTGTATCGTCAAGGTAGAATTCAAAAACGCCGCCCGAATGCCCACTTGTTTTAAGGCATCGACTTGATCTTGCATTAACGCAATGAGCGGCGAAATCACTACGCCCACGCCATCACGAATTAACGCGGGAATCTGATAACACAACGATTTTCCGCCACCCGTTGGCATCAACACCAGTGCATTTTTACCGGCAATTACACCGTCGATAATCATTTTTTGTTGCCCACGAAATTGGGGGTAACCAAAAACTGTTTTTAAAATTTTAAGGGGTAAATCGTTCATTTTTTTCTCTGTAAAACTAGAATCACTGCACAATATAAACAATAATTTTCGATTTCAAACTTTTATATCGATTACGTTAACATTGTTTTTTTTAGACAAACGTTCAAAATGTGACAAACTTCAATCTTCAATTTTTCAAAAAGGAAATCCACCATGAAAACAAAACGCCTCCCGCTGTTACTTTTCGTATGAGTTGGCAAATCGATTATTACAGCGAAGCCGTCGAAGAAAACATTTTGAATCTTCCGGACGGGTTGCTCGCGCGTTATTTGAAACTTTCTGATTTGATGCTGGAATTAGGTGCCAATCTCGGAATGCCACACACCAAAGCACTTCATGACGGTTTATTTGAATTACGCATCAAAGCAAAAGAAGGCATTGCTCGAACTTTTTATTGTACCCAAGTCGGCAAACGAATTATCGTGTTACACGTCTTCGTTAAGAAAACACAGAAAATTCCAACCAAAGAACTTAAAATCGCCATCGAACGTTTAAAAGAGGTTTCCAAAAATGACACATCAAGAACTAAAAGCTAAAGCTCTCGCACGTCAAAATGTCAAAGCTGAATACGATGCTTTAGAACCTGAATTTGCCTTGTTAAAACAAATTCTAACCAGTGAAAATTCATCGGAATCGAATACCGAAAAAACACGCTATATTCCAACAACCGCTTCTTCTCATTTTGGAGAATTTAAAAATGTTTAAATCAAAACTCACTCTCGCTGCCACCATCAGTTTTTTACTCGCGAGCAATGCGTTCGCTGAAGGCTTAACGCTCTCCGCTGGCGAATTCGTGCAAAATAATGATGGCACGGTGACACACACGCCAACGGGTTTAATTTGGCAAGCCTGTTCGGTTGGGCAAACGTGGGATGGCGGAACGGGAACTTGTGCAGATACGGCAGAAAATTACAGTTACGCAGATGCCATGAAACTGACCAGTGATTTTGCGGGACAAAAAGATTGGCGCGTCCCAAACATTGCCGAACTTCATTCGTTGATTGATTTAAAAAAATCTCAGCCAGCGGTTAATAAATCACTTTTCCCTCAAACACCAACCTCTGATAAATTTTTATCGTCTTCGACATATACCTCTTCTCCAAGTTATTCATGGCGTGTTGGTTTTGGTGACGGTGAAGACGGTTACAATTCTTCTGGCTACGTTAGATTTGTGCGAGGAACAACCGTTTCACCTATTATTTCGTTAAAAGATTTTTCTGATAATGGCGACGGCACCGTAACACATACTAAAACAGGTTTAACGTGGCAACGTTGCGCGGTTGGGCAAACGTGGAATGACGGCGGTTGTGATGGAAAATCGACAACTTACACCCAAGATAAAGCGATGAAATTGACTAGCACTTTAGGCGGTCAAACAGATTGGCGTTTACCGAGTTTGCGTGAATTACAAACGATTGTCGATTATTCTGCTTATAAACCGTCAACAAATGTCATTGTTTTTCCAGATGCGCCGAGCGTTCAATTTTGGACGACCACGCAAATGGCAGGCGATTACAATACGTCTTACGCATGGGTTGTGGATTTTGAAACGGGTGGCAGTACATACGGTGGCAAAACAGGTACTTATTCAGCTCGTTTAGTTCGTGGTTCGATGACGGGTTCGACAGCTGCAACGCCAGTTGTTTCAGGCGGTGTTGATTTAGTGCCGACCATTACGGGAATGCCAAGCCCCGCGACGGTGAATGGCAACATTACGTTTACTGCGACGTTAACAAACAAAGGCAGCGGCACGGCGACGGATACCAAAATGAGTTTTGGATTACCAAAAAACACGGTGAGTTTGGTGACAAAACCAGATGAATGTAATTTTACGGGTTTGAGCGTGGTTTGCTCGTTGGGAAATGTGGTGCCGAATGGTTCCATCACGAAAGCGGTGACGGTGAAAATGAC
>JBAXMT010000188.1:0-4666 GCA_037134135.1 Methylococcaceae bacterium
TTTCATCGCTAATAAAGAGGCTTGTAGAATGTTGATGTCGTCGATTTCGTCAACGTTCGCTTGAGCAATTGACCAACTTAATGCGTATTTTTTGATTTGTTCGGAGAGAAATTCGCGCTTTTTCGCGCTTAACATTTTGGAATCGGCTAAACCGTCAATCGGAAATTCAGGATTTAAAATGACCGCTGCCGCAAACACATTTCCTGCTAAACAGCCACGTCCCGCTTCGTCTACACCTGCGATTAACATTGAAATTAACGCAAAATGCCGCGTGTCACATTGCGAAGAAAATTCACCATGTTCGATAACTCTTTGCTATCGCCCGCTAAATCTTCCATTTGTTCAATCGCGTCTTCAAGGCGCAAATTCATTTTGTAAATCATTTTGTAGGCTTTGCGAATCAGACGAATATCTTCAGCAGAAATGCCGTTGCGTTCCATGCCAACCGAGTTAATCCCGTGTGGACGAGTCGGACGACCGCCAACCATCACAAATGGTGGAATATCTTGGGTAATCGCGCTGCCCATTGCTGAAAAACTGTATTGACCAATTTGGGTGAATTGATGCACCAACGTAAAACCGCCCAGAATTGCGTGACTGTTTAAACGCACATGACCCGCAAGCGACGCGCCATTTGCCATAATCACATGGTCGCCAATGACGCAATCATGCGCGACGTGCGTATAAGCCATAAACAAATTATCGCTACCGATTTTCGTCAAACTATTGTCTTGATGTGTGCCACGGTGCATCGACGTATATTCACGAATGACGTTGCGGTCGCCAATTTCTAAGCGTGTAATTTCTTGGGCATATTTTTTATCTTGCGGATCTTCGCCAATCGAACAAAATTGATAAATATGATTATCTTTGCCGATGGATGTGTGACCGTTGATGACGACGTGTGGCGCGATAACGGTACCTGAACCTATTTTAACGTCTGCGCCCACAATTGAAAATGCGCCAACGCGCACATTTTCGGCGAGTTCAGCGCGTGGGTCGATAATTGCTGTAGAATGAATCAAAACTTACTCAACCACTGCCGCACAACGAATTTCAGCACTCGCAACAAATTCACCATCAACTTCTGCATAGCATTCAAACGCCCAAAGATTGCGTTTACTTTTTACAAAACGCGCTTCCAACATCAATTGATCGCCAGGCACAACGGGACGTTTAAATTTCGCTTTATCGATGCCTGTTAAATAATAAATCATTCCTTTCAACTCTGCGCCTGCTGTTTCAGATGCTAACAAACCAGTCGTTTGCGCCATCGCTTCTAAAATCAATACACCAGGCATGACTGGTTTTTGCGGAAAATGTCCTTGAAAAAATGGCTCGTTATAAGTGACATTTTTCACCCCTAATAACCTAACGCCAGGCTCACATTCCACCACTTTATCCACCAGTAAAAACGGATAACGATGCGGAAGAAAGGCTTGAATTTGCAGAATATCTAACGTTATAGACATGGTTTTAACTTCACTTTTTTAGGTTATAAGGGGGGGGGTTATCGGGCGGATTTGAAACGGAAATTACTCAGGCATCGAAGTTAATTTTTGTTGAACTTGCGCGGTGACATCGATTTGTTCGCTAGCATAAATTACGCCGTCCGTTAATAACAAATCAAAGCCTTGATCTTTCGCAATGCCACGAATGGCTTCCACAATGCGGCGTTGCAATTTGCCTAATTCTTCGTTGCGACGGACGTTAAAATCTTCGCTGAATTCTTGTTGGGTGCGTTTGAAATCGCGTTTTTTGTTCAAAATATCTTTTTCTAAATTACCACGCGCGGCTTCACCCAATACCGCAGCATCTTTGCCTAAACGCTCTTCCATGTTTTGAATGTCTTTTTGTTGTGACACAAGTTGTTTGTCGCGCGGTGAGAATTCTTGTTCTAAACGTTTTTTGGCTTTTTCAGCTTGGGGAGCTTTTTCAAGTACCGCTGGAATGTTCACAAAACCCACTTTTAAATCGGCATAACTGATATTTGCCGCAAAAATTAAGCCTAAAAATAACGCGATTTTGGTTTTCATAAAAATGGAATTCTCCGATGGAATTTTTAAAAAGAAAAAATAATGTTTTAAATTATAAGGGACAAGCGCAATAAACTAAAAACTGTTTTAGAAGTTTTGCCCAAAGTTAAATTGGAAAATCTGTTTTTGATCGCCTGTTGTTTTGGTTCCGTCTATGCCTTGGACAATAGGGGAAGTATTTAGCGGCATTGCGGCACTCACTGATAATGCACCAAATGGAGACATCCATTCGCCTGACACACCTGCTGAATATTTCATATCCATGTTAAAGCCGTTACTCAAAGAACCAGCGTCAAAGAATGTACCCAAACGCACGGATTTTGTATCAGACATAAACGGCACAGGAAAAAATAACTCCGCGCTACCAATTACTTTTGTTGAACCGCCCAACGGATAATTTTGATAAGGGCAAGATGTTTTAGTACCATCGGCATTCGTTATGGGCGTGTAAGCATTGCAGCTATTTGTGTGAGTATCACGCACGCCTAACGTGTTATTTTTAAAGCCGCGCAATGAACCCGTTCCGCCTGCAAAATAGTTTTCAAAAAATGGCAAATTGTCATTTTTACCATAACCATCACCGTAACCCGCCTCGCCTACAATACGAAATGTAAAGTCTTTAGCGACGGGGAAATACATTTGATGTTTATAGCTCAATTTGTAGTATTCCAAATCACTACCTGGCACCGTTGCCAGAGCGGAAAGACGTTGTTGTCCGCCTTTGTTTGGAAAAATTGCCCGATTCAACGTGTCATGTGTCCAACCAATCGCGGGTGCAAAGGTGAAAAATGAATCGCCGTTTTTAGTCATAAAATCGGAAATTTCATCTGACGTGTAAGCCGTTGTCCCTAAAGTTGTGTACTTTGTATCGAAATCAAAACGAATTTGGTCGAATTCATTCAACGGCAAACCGAAGTTAATCCCCGCATTCATTACGTTGGTCGTGTAACTCGCGATGTTAATTGCCGACGCATCACGTTTGGTGTAACCCAAGTTATAACCCTGACTTACGCCATCTGTGGTGAAATATGGATTGTGAAAACCAAACTGATAACTGGTCAAATAGTTACTGTTGTTAAATGCTAAATTCACTTGCTTGCCCGAACCAAACACGTTGTTTTGTGCAATGTTAGCGTTCAAAACAATCCCTTGAACCTGCGAATAACCCACACCAGCCATCAAATTACCTGACGGTTTTTCGGTCACGCTGTAATTCACATCGATTTCATCAGCCGTTCCAGCAACAGGCGGAGTTTCAACTGCCACATCTTCAAAATAACCTAAGCGTTCCAAACGGGTTTTTGAGCGTTCGATTTTGGAACTCGATGCCCATGTCGATTCCATTTGGCGCATTTCGCGGCGCAACACTTCATCGCGGGTTTTGGTATTACCTTTGATATTAATACGACGCACTGAAACCCGTTTTGCAGGATCGACAAAAAATGTCATATCCACGGTTTTAGTGGCTTCATGAATTTCGGGAATCATATTTACGTTGGCGAACGCATAACCGTCATCACCCAAACGGTCAGAAATTGCTTTGGACGTTTCAGTCGCGCTTTTGCGTGAAAACACTTCGCCAGGTCCTACTTTCATGAGTTTGATTAACTCGTCAGCGGGGACGATTAAATTACCCGCGAGTTTTACTTTATCGAGTTTGTAAACGTCGCCTTCTTTGACGTTAATCGTAACGTAAATATCTTTTTTGTCTGGTGTAATAGCAACTTGCGTGGATTCGATATTGAAATTGATATAACCGCGATCCAAATAATATGAACGCAAGGTTTCTAAATCCGCGCCGAGTTTTTGTTTCGAGTATTGGTCATCTTTGGTATAAAACGATAATAAATTCGAGGTATTTAATTCGATTTTTTTCAGCAAATCCGCTTCATTGAAAACGTTGTTGCCGACGATGTTAATTTCTTTGATTTTGGCGACGCGTCCTTCGGATATTTTAATGAAAATAGCGACACGGTTTCGCGTTAAATCGGTGACTTCAGTTTTAATCGTTAAGCCATATTTGCCGTGGCTGAGATATTGGCGATTGAGTTCTTGTTCGACTTTATCGAGTAATTGCCGATCGAATGTTTGTCCTTCAGATAAACCAGTTTTTTTGAGTGCTTTGGTTAAATCGTCTTTGCTTAAATCTTTATTGCCTTCAAAAACAATTTTCGCAATTGATGGGCGTTCGACTACATTAACGAGGAGTGTTGAGCCGTCACGTTCGACTGAAATATCTTTAAAAAATCCTGTTTTAAACAATGATTTAATGGCTGGAGCGGTATTATCTAATGAAAAGCGTTCGCCAACTGTGACGGGTAAATAATTGTAAACAGTTCCTTCTGAAATGCGTTGCAATCCTTTAATTTTAATATCTCGAACAACAAAGGCTTCATCAGCATAAACAATTGGCGAAACAGCTAAACAAAGTAAAATGACACGGGAAAGTTTTTTTAATTTCATAGACACGATTCTGACGATTAAAGCGAAAAAAATAAGCTAAGGTTTGATTAGCGCGAATTGTATCACAAGCCACAAGGGGCGAATAATTAACCCGATAGGTGCCAAGCTAATTGTGATCCCATTACACTATTCAGGACACAAATTTTGTAGAATTATCCATCAAAATT
>JBAXMT010000189.1:0-4653 GCA_037134135.1 Methylococcaceae bacterium
GTAAAAAACATCTTCGGCTTTGACTCTGCCAGCTTTGACGGATTCAATTAACATTTTCATAACAATCAGAGTTTTACCAGTGTTGGGTTTGGCATAGATGACGGTTGCTTGTCCTAAAATGGCAATACCATCCAGTACAAACGTATCGTTAAGCATTTTTTCACGCATCGCAGCAGATTTGCCGTTAAGCGAAAATTGAGTTAATGAAAATGGGGCGGGGGTTGGTTCAATCGTTGGTGCGTTTTCTTCAGGTGCAAGTTGCGGGTTCATCCTTAAACTCCGTTAGTTTTGTTAGTGGCTGATTCTAATTTGCTGATGTACTTTTTTACTCGTTCTATTTGGTGCGGAGCTAAGTCTTCTCCGTCACGATAGAGTTTCAAGAGCATTTCGTCTAAATGCGGCACAAGTGAAAAAGCATTTAATGGATTTTTTCTGCGTTCAATTTCGTTGCGTGATACAAATTTAATGATATTATTCTTCATGATTTCATTATCTCAATTAGTTGTGATTTCAAATAGCCCGTTGGAGTTCGTAGCTCGCAGGGCTTTTTTATTGCCTAAAATTTAGGGTGAAGAGTATTACGACGACTTACTTGGCTATTTCAGTTTATCGCGGAACAGTGACCGCATTTTCCTCCTCATAGCAGGGCTTAATTGCACTAAAAGCTCTGCATTGTACGAACCAGTAGGCATTGAACGAATACTCGGATCGGGTGCGCTATCAGCCGTTTGATCGCTTGGTTTTACAAGGTAATTAGTATTCGCCGCATCTTGGTATATAAGCTTAGTGTTGACTATTTGCTGCGCCGCAACCGCATACTTGCGTGAAGTCCAGGCTGGTGTTCCCTTTTTGACAGCTGGATCAACGTTGGTTGTAACTATTGAAATGGTATAGTCGCTATTGAGGTTGATCTCGAACAGGCGCATCTGCTGAGGAAAATCATGTAGTGATGAAGTTTCAACCTGCCAGAAGCCCTTCTCAGGGGCGTTGACTGGATCTGGTGATACAAATGCTTTAATGGCATTGACATGACGATGCCCTGCCATCCACATCAGGAGATTCGGATGGTTATATAATTCATCAATTAGCTCCGATAGTTTTACAGCATTTTGCATACTGGAAGGATTAGCGGAATTATCAAACCATTCCATATAGGTACCTTTTTTTTGGACGCTAATCGGTATGTGTGCAGCGATGATCATGAGCTGATCAGCAGCATCACCATCTGCAAGTTCTTTTTTAAGCCAGTCCCATCGCGCTGGATCAAGAAAACCATGACCGTGGATTTTAGTAGAGCCGTCATCTTCTCGTTGGTTATTGTCGAGTACAATAACCTTGATCGGTATATCTGATTTTGGCACGAAGCTGTAGCAAGCAAAACCCTCTTCCTGGTCGGACGGAACCAGGTTGAAGCCGTGACCGATTGGACAGGTAGATGTGTTGAAAAATTCCTGTTTCCACTCTGTTCTGGAAAGTGAACGGCGATCAAGGTCGGGAATCACAGTGGGCGGGTTAGTGAAGCCAACATCTCCAACTGTACCTGCTTTTCTCACCTCACCGTACTGAGTCGAGCCATCAATGACACCCATATAGTATTGAGGATAGAATCCAGGAGGATTTGGAGGATTTGTACCGTATATGTCATCACCGTGGGCGAGAACATTTCCCATAGCAAGGACTTCATCGCTAGTGTAAGAACTATGAAGGTTATCACCTTGCATCATCGGAATCGAACCGAGCCAGAAGAGGTCGTGATTGCCGATGACCTGATACCATGGGATCGATTTGTGAAGCCCTGCCGCTATGTAAGGTTTTTGATAATCAATGCTGTCTGCTCCTGCGTTTTTGCCAGAACTTGGGTGGATGACCCCGCCGTCAAGGACATTGATATACCACCTCAGTTCGTTATACTGGGTGCTGTTGCAGGTATCGCCCAGAGAGATGACGAAATCGATCGGCTTTAGTCTGTTGTTGTGATGAAGGGCGTTAATCGTCTGGATGGCAGCGTCAAGAACGTGCGTTGTATAAAGCATGGTGGGTGAATATACCGAAGTGACACCTGCTTCAAAACCCATTGAACTTGGATGTAGTTGTTGCATATAGATTAACTGTGAAGGGGATTCCTTGTCAGTAATATGAATATCAGTTATGGCGAAAAATCTTAGTAGCTTTAAATGTTTTTTGTTTTTTGGACTGGTATATGCGCTCGACATAATATCCTTCCTCAACTCAGAATATAGTGGCTTACCATCCGTCCATTTGCCATAACCGTAAGCGTCATAAAGTGAAATTTTTTTGAGATCTTCAGGAAGAATTATCGTCGAAAATGTTGCGCTCGGTTTAACCGTCTTCTGAAGCGTAGTAAGGACTTTGGAGTCAATCGGATACCGCTTCGGTTTGACCGTCTTCTGGATCATAGTAGATACACTGGAATCAATCGGATACCCCGCTCCAAAAGTCAACAAACTAAAGGAAGCGTATGCGACCGTGCCGACAGAATATTGTATAAACTCGCGCCGTGTTACACCACTGCTCTTATCTGAATCGATGTTCTGTTCTAAATCGTCGTTTGCCATGCCAATTCTCCTTTAATTTCATGCTACCATCGAAGTAGCTATGTAGATAATCATACGAGATACCGTATATTTAACTGCTGTTAGAATTAAAATTCTCGCCAGTCCACTCCTTGCTTCTAAAATCAATCAAGTCATGATTGATTCTTCAAATCGTTTTAAATCTTCGTCGTTCATCGCGCCACTCGCCAATTTACTTTTAATTGTTTCGATTAACCCCGCCATTCTTATATCTGCGCGGAATGTTTTTGTTTTGTAACCTGTTGACAGCGGTCTTCCTGCGCCAATTCGTGCGCCGCCGCGCTTGTCTTTTGGTTTAAAAATTTCAATTGTTTGTTTGTCTTCTGGGTCTTTCATTTTTTCTTTGGTTTTTCTTTTTTGCGTGACGACATTCTATTTTGAAATTGTGACGCGAATCAATGTTTTTCTTTTTTCTTTTTTCAAATTGGCGCGGCGATAGCCGCACAATGCACCGCATTAGCCAGAGCAGAGAGGGAGCAAGCCGCGCTTTTTGCGGCGAAGCGAACGAACAGCGGCGGCGCGGGGCATATTTAGCAGGCGCGGGGTGCTTTTTCCCCGCAAGCCGTGTCATAACGTAACGTTCACGACTTGCAGAATCTTGTTTTTTTATCTAATTTAGGTCGTGACCTTTTGGCTTTTCATTACGTCACGATTCTAAATATCGCAATTGGTGTAATGCCGTAATATGTTGACGGGCGACCAATCATTTCGCGGATGCTGTCTAAAACTTGCACCAATCCGTCAAAAAATGGATTGCCGATTGCTGGCGGGGCTGTGTTTTCTGATTTACCGTTTGGTTTTGCATCCAAAATGCCTAACATACGCCATTGACCCGCAAAATTAGCACCGTGTTTTAGCGTAATATCATCGCTGTTTATTTTCAGATGTTCTTCTTCCAATGAAGACCACAAACATTCATTTTCAGACATAAAAGTCATTAAAAGTGCATGGGGTAACGCTTCAAAAATGGACTTGTAAATATCCATTTCCTTTTGCTTTTCCTGTTTTTGTTTGTGATTACCTTGTTCACCATTAACCACAAATTTCATCATCGGATCCCATAAATTACGCATCATCCGAATGTCTTGAAAAGTAATCGTGCCAGAACACAACAGCAATTGACCGATAGCCGTGTCATCTATGTTTTTTCGGATAAAACCCAAGTCGTTGAGCTTGTCCATTGCCGAATATAAAACGCTTACACTTGAATCGTAATGCCGCTCTGATTGTTCGCTAACGGTTTCGTTGCTTTCTTTGGATGCTCTTGTTCCCATATTAACGCCAGCACTTAATAGAGAATTCTTCTCGTCTTCGACTTTGTTTGTGTTTTTGATTGACAACAGAACGCCGTCATCATCCAACTGAGCCAAAAAAGACGTTAATCTTTTTGAATCCAAATAAATAAAATCATAAATGCAATCCACGTTTTGCGATTCTTGCGCCACGACTTAGCTCCTGTTCAATTTTTTCGCGTTTAAATTCAAAATCAGAACATTTGCGCTCGATTTCGTTCACTACGCTTTCAACGTAATTTGTTATTTTTTGAGGCAATGCGCTTTCTGATAATCTTTCAATGTTATCTGCTACGTTGTTAATCATTGGATTTACCCCGCCGAAATTGATAATCGGTTTTAAATTGGCTAATTAAGCCGTGACCGCTTGCTGTTGGCTTGGTTTTTTTACCAAATCAATCAGCGCGTCTAAATCGTTTTCGTTTAGTTTGTTCGCCTTCAATTCTTGCTTTAATGCCTCAATAATTTTGAGTAATCGTGTGTCTGTTTTTACTGTCTTAAATTGAAAGCCGCTCGGCTTTCGTCCTGCGCCATCTCTCGCGCCACCACGCCCTTTTTTTTCATTCATATTCGGGATTTCAATTTGTTTATAAGTTTTTTGAGCTTTCATTTTTGCACCTTTCTAAAATGATTAAGGTGACTTAATTCTAACACGGTTATTTTGAATGCAGTCACTTTTTTCTTTTTTGTACAAAAAAGGCGAATAACAGAATTTGGGGTCGACACACGAAACGGAATATAAACCCCGTTAAGGAATTTTGAGTAAT
>JBAXMT010000190.1:0-4650 GCA_037134135.1 Methylococcaceae bacterium
CCTAAAGTTTTGGATAAAACTTTAGGGAGGCTTCATTCGATAAATACCATGATTGATAAAAGTCGTGCAACTGTCGACATATTTAATAACCTGAACGCTGGTTTTTTCGTATCCGATTATTTCTTTCAAGTCGAAAATGATGCAATTGTTACAGTTACATTAATAAATTTAAGTGAAAAATCGTTACCGTGTTTGCCAAATATTGAAACTGGATGTCAAATATTTCTTAGTTATCATTGGAAATCTAATACAGATGATTCCTGTTCTATGTGGGATGGTGTTCGAACAGAACTGCCTTGCGATATAAAAGCACACTCTGCTTCTGTCATCGATATGAAAATAACTTCACCTAAAAAATCAGGTTCATATACGCTTCAGTTTGATATGGTTCTTGAAGGAAGTATATGGTATTCCCATGTTAATGGCTTGTTGGCTACAAAACTAGTAAATTTATAAGAGGAAGGATTATATGGCAAAGAAAATTTTAATTACTGGCGGAGCAGGTTTTGTAGGGAGACATTTTACACGGCATTTTTTAGAAAATGGTGATGTGGTGCATTGTGTTGACAGTATCGTTCCTTTAACAGGAGGTATTGATCCAACGACATGGCCACTTTTTGACCCTAGAGACTATGATAATTTTCACTTTTATAAAGAAGATTGTCGAAGTTACTTTAAGCAAAATGCTGATACTGATTTTGATTATGTATTTCATTTAGCTGCGATGGTTGGAGGCAGGGAGATGATTGAATTTAATCCGCTTGCTGTTGCAGAGGATCTCTCTATAGATGCCGAGTATTGGCAGTGGGCGAAAAAAACAAATCCAGCGAAAACAATCTGTTTTAGTTCGTCGGCGGCATATCCAATAAAACTACAGACAAAAGATAACTATCTTCTTCTTAAAGAAAATATGATTTCTTTTAATGATGATATTGGAATGCCAGATTTAAGTTATGGTTGGGCAAAATTAACACATGAATATCTAGGGCGTTTAGCGTTTGAGAAACATGGTATTAAATCGGTTACATATAGACCATTTTCTGGATATGGCGAAGATCAAGATTCTGCTTATCCATTTCCAAGTATCTGCAAGCGTGTAATTGAAAATGCTGGGGCAAACCAGTTGACAGTTTGGGGGACGGGCGACCAAATGCGGGACTTTATTCATATTGACGATTGCGTCAAAGGAGTAATTCAAACAATGGATAAGATTGATGATGCCTCTGCACTAAATCTTTCCACTGGCGTTTTGACAAGTTTTAAAGATTTTGCAAAACGGGCTGCAAATTTGTATGGTTATGATCCTCACGTTTTTGGATTGTCAACAAAGCCCGAAGGCGTATTTGCTAGGGGAGGTTGTGTTGAAAAACAAAAAGAGCTTGGATTTTCTCATTCAATTCAATTTGATGACGGAATTCGCAGAGCATTATCTTATTTTGATAAGTGATGGTGTCAAATATTTGTTTTGGTACCAGTGGTGTTCGAGGACTGGCTCTTGATTTAACAGATCAAATCTGCGGCGCATATACAACAGCCTTTTTACAAGAAGTTGTTCCGCAAGAAAAACGTATCGTATTAGGGTGTGATTTGCGTTCAAGTAGTCCGCGTATTGCTAAAGCCTGTGCGTCAGCTATTCACGCTGAAAACAAAAACGTTATTTTTGTTGGAGCGTTGCCAACGCCTGCGCTGGCTTATTACGCATTACAAGAGAAAATTCCTGCGATTATGATAACGGGAAGTCATATTCCTTTTGATCGGAACGGTATTAAGTTTTATACCGAAACAGGTGAAATCAGCAAAGCGCATGAAACCGTTATTACACAAGCGGTGAACACCGTTTCAGTCAATCATTCCATTACCATTGATGAATTACTTTTCATTGACACCGCATTAGAAAGTTATAAGCAACGTTATTTACAATTCTTTCCTGCTAAATTCTTACAAGGTTGGCGCATCGGTCTTTATGAACATTCCAGTGTTGCCCGCGATTTTTTGCCTGATTTATTAAGACAATTTGGGGCGGAGGTTATCTCGTTAGGTCGAACGGATGAATTTGTTCCCATTGATACTGAGGCTGTAAGCGAAGAAGATCAGGAATTAGGTCAAAAATGGGCGAATGAATATCAACTGGATGCTTTGTTATCAACCGATGGTGATGCGGATAGACCGCTAATTGGTGATGAAAATGGAAACTGGTTACGCGGTGATATTGTCGGATTATTATGTGCAAGCTATTTAGGGGCAGAAGTCGTTGTCACGCCTGTGAGCTGCACAACCTCTATTGAGCGTTGCGGTCAATTTTCTGAAGTCATTCGCACAAAAATCGGTTCACCGTATGTGATTAGTGAAATGGAAACCGCTTTAGCAAATGGTAAATCCCATGTCGTAGGTTTTGAGGCAAATGGTGGTTTCTTAGTCGGGGATTCTTTTCAGAGAAATGGGAATGTATTATCACCACTACCCACTAGAGATGCGGTGTTACCCATGTTGGCATTACTGGCTTTAGCTAAAGAAAAAACCGCTCCGTTATCACAACTGACCAAAGATTTACCTCTTCGTTTCACGGCGAGTGATCGAATTCAAAATGTCCCAAATGAATCTAGCCGAGCGTTGCTTGAAAAACTAATCACATCGAGCAATGAAATTGACGACTTATTCAACGGAATTTGCGGTGATGTGATTACTCAAGACACGATGGACGGTTTACGTTTAACATTTTTTTCGGATGAAATAATCCATTTACGTCCTTCGGGTAATGCACCTGAATTACGTTGTTATGCTGAAGCGGGTAGTGGTTTACGCGCTAATGAATTGGTAAAACTAACCCTGCAACGAATTCAAGAAAATGTAGGGAAAATAAATTGACTGCTACCTCAAAACAATCTTCTTGGTTAATCTCACTGATTGAGCGATTACGCCCCGATTTATGTAAAATGTTCCCCTTAAATGAACAAGGTGAAAGACCAGGATTTGCTGCGTGGTTAGTCACCAGTGGTATCAAAGAATATCAAGCCTTGCAAGAAGACGAGGACTTCTTAAATTATCTAAACACAGCAAACACCAGAAATAAGCTGACTACACTACAATCATTAGTATATGAAGCAAGACCCGATGTTCAAGTGGCTTATCCTTTAACAGCAGGAAGTGAACATTTTATTGGTTGGTTTGAACGTCATGGTATTGAAGAACATCATTTATGGTCAATGCTATCTTCATCAGAAAAGAACCGTCTTTTAATGGCGGAGCCTTGGCAATCGCGCTACGGTAATTCTGTAGAACCTAAAATACTAGCCTTTAGCGAACGCCCGTTCGGTGTAAATCTCATAGGTTATGTGTTTGGACAATTAGGTATTGGTGAAGATTTACGCATGGCGGCGCGTGCTATGTTAGCGGCGAATATCCCTTTTACATTGATTGATTTTCAACCTGGCAAAGACATTCCGCAGAATGATCGTAGTATGGCTAACTATGTATCATTAGAGGGCGAATATGCTGTGAATATCTTTTGCATGACGGCTCTTGAGTATGGGCGTTTTTATGCAGAACGAGGCAACAAACAACTGGAAGGACGCTATAACATTGGCTATTTTCCTTGGGAATTAAGCCATTGCCCTGATGAATGGGAAGATTTAGTGCAACACGTTGATGAAGTATGGGTATCGACTCAGCACACCTACGATGCGTTTTCGCCCGTTTCAACGAAGCCAATTTTTATTATGCCAATGGCAGTTGAACTTGGAGCAATAAGTGATTTTGGTACTCAAGAACAAACTCGTCAGCATTTCAAATTTCCCACAAAAGCAACATTATTCTGTTTTTCTTTTGACTTAAATTCATCCATTCATCGTAAAAATCCACAGGCTTGCGTAGAAGCGTTTCTGCAAGCATTTCCATTGGATAAATTCAATAAAAATGAAGTAGGTTTAGTCATTAAAATTCACCCGCCAACTAAGCGTCATACGGTTTGGGAAAAACTAAAACAAACCGCAGCTAAAGACAGGCGCATTCAAATCATTCAAGAAACATTATCACGACCTGATTTATTGGCTCTCTATCAATGTTGTGACTGTTTTCTATCCTTGCATCGTGCCGAAGGTTTTGGTCGAGGAATTGCTGAAGCTATGCAACTTGGGTTACACATCATTACAACAGGATATTCAGGTAACGTTGATTTCTGTTATGCGCCGTATGCGGATTTGGTGGATTACAAGTTGGTCAAAATTAAAAAAGGACAGTATCCATTCGGTGATAATCAAGTGTGGGCTGATGTCGATATTAGTCATGCAACTAAATTGATGCGTGCTTTTTTTGATAAAAAAAATAATGATACTAAATCTAACGATTGGATTCACTTTTCTGCTAAGGATGTTGGCTTGCGTTATGAAATAAGATTGAAAGAAATTAACGCTATCCTGCACGCTTAATTGCCGATTCAACAAAAATTCGAGAACAATTAAACTGGCAACCAAAAAGGGCAGATTTATCGACGATAATTCAGGATGCTTGGACGTGGGAGCAGACGTTTCCTTGGTGATAAGCGGCTTGAAAAATTTGTGTTGTGGCAGCAAATGTTTGTGTAATTACGGAGAAAAATGATGACAACTATTACAATTGAAATCCCTGACAATTTACCGCCTTCTTTTATTCAAC
>JBAXMT010000191.1:0-4604 GCA_037134135.1 Methylococcaceae bacterium
AAAAGGACTTTTTCCAACATGAAAGGTAATTTTTAATTTATCTTCATCCGAAACAGCTTCTTCACCACCCATTGATAAAATCAGGGCGTAATCGCCTTTTTTATCCAACACGCTTTGAGCTTCAACCACACCTTTTGAATAAATTTTAGGTTCGACGTGATTTAATTCTCGGATTTCTTTGAAATCATTTACTTTGTCGCCTGTTTTTTCAATTTCAACAACACGAATTCCAATTGGAATTTCGCGAATATCTCGATCAATTAAATCAGCAGCAAAAAATGCTTGTCCTACGTCTGGCAATTCTTGGCAATATGGCTTTAATAACGCTTCACGTTCATTACCTTTTTGAGGTTTTAAATAGGCACTAAAATGTACCGCGTAAAAATCGTTTGTAACCAAACAGCCCACACTATTCACGTCGGCTATTTGTGGCGGTGTTCCCAGTTTTTCTGACATATCGCAACCGATTAACGAACTAACAAGTATCGCGATTAAAATAAATTTATTTTTCATAAATTACGGTTTGATAGTGAATTGAAATTTACCTGTGACAATATGTGTGTCGATTGAAACAACACGGTAACGCACGGTATAAGTATCAGGGGCTAAGTTTGGAACGGTACAATATAAGTGAGAACTGTCGAGCATTTCTTGTTGCACATCTTTATTGTCAACACGATTACCTTTGCTATCGATAACTGCAACAGCTTTGTATTCACTACCTACCTTGTCATTAAACCAAACATCAATTTTTTGCGGAGAAGTAGCAATTATTGCGTTTTGTTCGGGTTGTGATTTAACCATAATTGCGTGAGCAAAAACGGAAAATGGCGCGACGGCGGTCACGGAAAAAACCAATAATTTTAAAATATTTTTAATATGGTCGGATTTCATAAAAAGTTAATACTTGAATTAAGAAAAAAACTTATTATAACCCGACTTAACGTCAAACTCTGTAACCAGCTACTTCAAAGTGTTTATAGCCAACGACAGTGAGCATATCGTCGAATTGTCAGACGCTCAAAAATTAAGAAAAACCCATATAATCGTTTGATTTTAAAAATTAAAATAAAACAAATTGAAAAATGATTCGTCAACTTAACACTATGAAAAAATTAAAAAAAATTACGATTATCTTGCTTTTATTCAGTCATTTTAATGTTCATGCTGACGATATTTTGCCCGTATTTAGCTTTCCCGATACTGATGAAAAAATACACAGTATTTCAGAATGGCAGCAAAATATATTGGTGATAAATTTTTGGGCAACGTGGTGTCAACCATGTTTAAAAGAAATTCCAGAATTTATCCAACTCCAAACACAATTCGCACATAAAAATGTGCAATTTATTGGTGTTGCGATTGATGATGTGTCCTCAGTAATACGATACAAAAATACAGCAAATATCAATTATCCTGTGTTGATTGCAAGTGAATGGGATGGTTTTAATTTAGCTCAACAACTTGGAAATGGCGCGAATACTGTACCTTATACGGCAGTAATCAATGCCACTGGGAAAATTATTTATCGTCATGCGGGTGCTGTGAAAAAAGAAGATTTGCTCGAAGTATTGCCTCGATAATTTAATCTAACCACGACATAGCCCATTGGCTACTTTGTTTTGATTGCTTTTCTGTCCAAAAAACTAAGGCATGATTTTCAACACTAAGAATACGCGGATGAGTTGCTTTTATTCCGTTTGCTGATAAACGATGTGAAGTTGACCATGTCAAACCTTTATCGATTGATTGAGCAGAAAAAATGCCTGTTCCTTCTGCACTCATTTCATCCCAAACCATGATAATTCGATTGTCCAAAACAGCAATGTCACTATGAGTTGCATTTTTACTGATTTTCACGGGGCTTTGGTTATCTGAATTCACGGCATACAAACCAGATTTTGACGATTCGCCTGTCCAAACGCTAGCATAAAAAGCGTTATTTTCATCAAATGAAATTCCTCCACCAACGTGTGGACAGCCATCAAAATGCCAGTTAAATTCACCAATTACTTTTTTACTTTGCCAGCTTTCACCGTGATTATTTGAACTAAGTAACGTCATATCACGCGGATTCATATCACGATAAAGTACATGAAGTTCATCATTCGGTGAAACAGCAAGTGTATTCCAACAACATGAACAACTTGAATCATCCAATTTTGTGGGCGGTGGTTGCCAGTTTTCACCATTATCTATCGAACGGCTATAACGTAAACTTTGATAACCATTTTCTTCGGGATCGGAAAGCCAGACGGTGTGGAAATAGCCATTTTTGTCTGCAATTAAATCAGCATGTGATTGATCGCCTGTACTATCTGCGGCAGGATTTTTCCCTGTATGCCATGTGATACCTGCATCGTGTGAATAAAAACTAACTAATGCTCCACTATTTGGAATTTCGCCTTGCGTTTGCCAAACGGCGACTAAATTTTCACCATTCGCTGCAAGTTGAACATCATTACCACGAGCAGCTAGAGCAGCTGAAAAGTTATTTTGAACATCAATCGGCAATGACCAATTTTTACCATTATCGGTAGATTTCAAATAACGTATCGTTTGTGCTTGGTCTTTTTCTGTTTTTAAACCAGAAACTAAGGCGTGCAAGGTTTCATTATCTTTATAAACATCGAAACTCTTAATTTCAAACAAGCCTGTTGATGTTTTTAAATAAGATGGGGAAACTGGCAGATTTTTCGTTGGTGAAATAGAGCAGCTGCTTAAAACAAATAATACGCAGAAAGAAAAAATTGTTTTCATTCCTAAACCATAAACAAATAGTGAATTTCGTGGGGTTTATTATAATAGCGATGCCGTAATTTACAGTGAACATTTCGAGGTGAGTCATGAATAATAAAAATAAAATTGCGTTAATTTCTGTGTTGCTAATGATGCAAAATGTATCTGCAAATGAAATGAAAAATTTTGATGGTATTCGGTTTGTGAAAATCGAAGCAGGTTGTTTTCAAATGGGGCAAGACAAACAAACTGACATTAGCGAAAAAGATAAGCAAACGACAGCGAATGAATTGCCGCAACATAAAGTTTGCATTGATAAATCGTTTTACATTGGCGAATCTGAAATTACCCAAAAACAATGGGAAAGTGTGATGGATTCTAATCCGAGTAAATTCAAAGGAATGTACCGCCCTGTTGAAAAAATTACTTGGAATGATACACAGACATTTATTGAAAAATTAAATGATCGTGAAAAAGGAGATTTTTATCGTCTACCGACAGAAGCTGAATGGGAATATGCCGCCAGAGCAGGGACTTCAACCGTTTATTCATTTGGTGATGATTCTAAAATAATTCGAGATTATGCGTGGTTTGGCAATGAAGGTTATGGCGGCGATACGCACGAAGTTGGACAGAAAAAAGCGAATGCGTGGGGTTTAGTTGATATGCACGGAAATGTTTGGGAATGGGTGCAAGATTGGTATGACCCAAATGGTTACAAAAACAGTTTAGCGACTAATCCCAAAGGAGCTGAAACAGGGCAGTATAAAGTTTATCGTGGTGGAAGTTGGGTAGCAAAATCTACACTTTTACGTTCAGCGACACGTTATAGTGGATTGCCAACAACACGCAGTGGCGATATTGGTTTTCGTTTAGTCAGAGAAATTAAATAAATTTCAAAAAACGGAGCATTTCTCGCATACATTTTGTGGCTTTTAATTATTGTGGGCGACCTTATGTTTGATGCTTATTCAATTTGATTATTGTGGTTTTTTTTTTGAAATCGCGTGCTATCGTGTACAGGTAAAACGATTATAAAACGACCATTGACATAAAATGATTGGTGTAAAATTGAACAATTAGTAGAAATTTTTTAATAAAAATAACGCAAATCTTGGAATCACAAATGCTCAAAATTAAAGACCTAACCGTCAACGTCGGCACTAAAGAAATTCTTAAAGGCTTGAATTTAGAAGTCAACGCGGGCGAAATTCACGCCATCATGGGACCAAACGGCGCAGGAAAAAGTACGCTTTCGCACGTTTTATCTGGCAAATCGGGCTACGAAGTCACAGGCGGTTCAGTCACCTATAACGATAAAAATTTACTCGAAATGCCTGCCGAAATTCGTGCGCGTGAAGGCGTGTTTTTGGCGTTTCAATATCCTGTCGAAATCGCAGGCGTAACTAACGTTTATTTATTGAAAGCCGCATTAAACGCGGTTCGCAAACATAAAGGTTTGAGCGAAGTCGATGCGATGGATTTTTTAACGCTCGTGAAAGCGAAAACCAAAGCGTTAGACATGGACGAAAAGTTTTTATATCGTGCGGTAAATGAAGGCTTTTCAGGCGGCGAAAAGAAACGTAACGAAATTTTGCAAATGGCGATGCTCGAACCGCAATTGTGTATTTTGGATGAAACGGATTCAGGCTTAGATATTGACGCATTGCGAATTGTCGCTGACGGCGTGAACGCGCTACGTTCTGAAAACCGCGCATTTATTATGGTGACGCATTACCAACGCTTGCTCGATTACATCAAACCCGATTTTGTTCACGTTTTGGCGGACGGCAAAATTGTGAAATCAGGCGGCGCGGAGTTGGCGTTGGAACTCGAAGAAAAAGGTTATGGTTGGTTGGAGCAAG
>JBAXMT010000192.1:0-4516 GCA_037134135.1 Methylococcaceae bacterium
TAAAGATTTCAATCAGCTTTTTTCAATTATTACCGCTGATTTTGGTTATCAAAACGCGGGTGATTTGTCGGAATGTTTGAAATTTCCAGACGGATTACCAAATCAATCAGAGCAATGGCTCAAAGATGCCAAAAAATGGGCAACCAAAACGCAAAACTGTGAAACATCTGCAAATACCGCAATTGCAAATGGCGCGTGGCGTTTAGTTCTGCATCATGCGCGTTTATCTTTGATGCTCGGCGATCATTATTATTCGTCGCAAGATGCAGATTCAAAATGGCGCACTGAGTTTAAACCAATTGCTAACACTGACCGTAAAACAGGCAAACCGAAACAAAAACTGGATGAGCATTTAGTCGGTGTTGCTGAAAATGCCTTGAAAACTGCACATTTTTTGCAGCAATTCGAACTGCAATTACCGTTTGCAACCGATATTCGTAACCTGAAAAAGAAAAGTCCCCCGCGCTTTTCTTGGCAAGACACCGCCGTGACAAAAATTAAAACGTGGCGCGAAAGTGAAGCGACGCAACATTTATCACAGTTCGGGTTCTTTGCTGTCAATATGGCAAGCACGGGACAAGGAAAAACTTTTGCAAATGCCAAAATTATGCGAGCGTTATCGCCTGAAGCGGACAGTTTACGGTATGTTTTGGCGTTGGGTTTACGGACGTTGACACTCCAAACTGGCGATGAATATCGTAATCGAATTGGTCTGGATAGTTCCGAATTAGCCGTTTTAATCGGCTCGAAAGCTGTCATGGAATTACACCAACAAAATAAAGAAGACACACTTGAAGAAGAATTAAACGCCGAAGGAAGCGGTTCGGAATCGGGTGAAGATTTACTCGATGATGACGTAGATTTTGACTGTGCCATTCCAGAAGAAGGTTTTGTAACGGTTTTACGGCAACAGCGTGATAGAAAATTTTTATACGCACCCGTGTTAGCTTGCACAATCGATCATTTAATGGCGGCAACTGAAACCAAACGCGGCGGAAAATATATTTTGCCTAGCTTGCGTTTGATGTCGTCGGATTTAGTGATTGATGAGATTGATGATTTTGATGGTGATGATTTAATTGCAATCGGGCGATTGATTCACTTGGTGGGAATGTTGGGTCGAAAAGTCATGATTTCTTCTGCGACGATTCCGCCTGATTTGGCTGAAGGTTATTTCAATGCGTATCAAGCGGGTTGGCAGATTTTTAGCGTGTCGCGCGACGTGAAAAAAACCGTTGGTTGTGCGTGGATTGATGAATTTTCAACGCAAACCGAATCGATAACCGCGAAAGAAAATAGTCACGTTGAATTCAACGTCGCTCACGCAAAATTTATTGAAAAGCGTGTGAAAAAATTACTTTCAGAACCTGTAAAACGTAAAGGCGAAATTATTTCGCTGGAATCGCTCAAAGAAGATTCCGACAACGAAAATAAAACAGCAGGTTATTTTGAAATTATCGCCAAATCGATTGTTGAACAACATTCGCGGCACTTCAAAATTGATTCCAAGACGGGCAAATACGTTTCATTTGGTGTGGTGCGAATAGCAAACATTTCACCGTGCGTTGACGTTGCGGAATTCTTGATTCAGCGTGATTGGGATACGGATATTGATGTCCGTGTTATGGCGTATCACAGCCAACAAGTGATGTTGATGCGAAGTGAACAAGAAAAGCATCTTGATCAGGTTTTGAAACGTAGAAATCCCAACGCACCTTTTGAAAATTCGATTATTCGTCAGCATTTAACTGAAAGTGCCGCGCAAAATGTGATTTTCATTGTTGTCGCAACGCCTGTTGAAGAAGTTGGGCGCGACCATGATTTTGATTTTGCGATTGTTGAGCCATCTTCTTATCGTTCGATTATTCAGCTTGCAGGGCGTGTTTTGCGTCATCGACACGATGAAATTCTGACTGCGCCGAACATTTCTTTGCTTCAATATAATTTGAAAGGCTTGTTGCGCTCTGAAGAAAATGCGGTTTTTTGTAGACCTGGCTACGAATCAGAACATTTTCATTTGCAAACGCACGATTTGAAAAAGCTGATTGATGAAGCGGCGATTGCTCAATCAATTAACGCAATTCCACGCATTCAACGAAAAGTAAGCCTTGATTATCAGATGAATTTAGCGGATTTAGAACATCACGTTATTGGCGAATTACTTACAAGTTATAGCAAAAAGGGAGCTGCCAATTTAGAAGGCTGGCTGAGTTCGTGTTGGTTTTTGACCGCGTTGCCACAAGTTTTAACGCCGTTTCGTTCGAGTGAAAAACAAATGAAACTATATTTAATTTCCGATGACGATGGTGAAACGTGGCAGTTTGTGGAAAAGAATGACAAAGGCAAAACAGCGAATTGCGAAGCGGTTAGACGAATTGAAAAACGCGAATTAAGCGAAAAATTTTTAAGTCGCTTGTGGTTGCGTAGAGATTATGCAGAATTGATGGAAATGTTAGCGGTAAAGAAATCAATGACAACGCGGGATGCCGCGTTGCGATACGGCGAGATTAGTTTGCCCGACCGTGAAAATAATTCTGGATTTATGTATTTTGAGCAATTCGGAATGATTACGACAAAGCGTGGTGATTAGGTGATTAACTGTTGGCAACCTATACTGCCACAAAATTATCAACAACAAGGTGGCAAAATGTTAGACGAAGCAATCGTAACGTTTTTATCAGAACGCAAAGCGAAGAAATTAAAAGGCGTAAGCGACTTTGAGCAAATTCAAAAAATCGAAGAAACTTTTTATCCTGAAAATTGGCTTGCAACAGAATCTAAGAAGGCTGGTGGATTAGCTATAACAAGTCACCCACCTAAATTTTCACATCCTGATGTTTCAAAAAAAAGCATAACAAGCACTTGTGCTGTAGCAGAATGTAAAAATGATGGATTTTTAAGAACAGGGAATGTTGCTGATACTTTGTCAGATATTTTTGGTAACGCTGCAACACAAGGAGCTATTTATGAGTTATTACTTTTAAAATTATCCGATGGCAAAACCGTTTTAACGCATTTAGACGAAAACACCGAAACGATTCAACAGCAATTTAAACTTGCTTCAACGCCTTTCGATGAATTACGCGACAACTTCTTAGCAATCAAACAAGATAAATCTTCAAAAGTTCGCACCAGCGGACAACTCAAACAAGTTTATTTTCCCGTCGCGGATGATTATCACCTGCTTTCTGTTTTAACGCCTTCTGGTTTGATGTTTGCGCTGAAAGAGAGAATTCAAAACATTCGTTTTTCTGAACAAACTAAATTGGCGCGTGAAGCTGAGAGAAATAATGCGTTCGACGAACACGGTTTTGATGAATTGTACGATTTAACGATTATGGGATTCGGCGGGACGAAGCCACAGAACATCAGCGTTTTAAATAATAAATTTCACGGTGAAACGTATTTATTACCGTGTATTCCGCCACAATTCAAAAAACGGGATGTTGAGCCACCGCATTCTGATTTTTTCAAAAACAGCATTTATCCGCGTTTGTACACGGATAGTTTTCAAGCATTTCACCGATTGATTACGGCTAAGGTGAACAACATCAACATTCGTGACGGGCGCGATAACGTGATTGGTTTTGTGATGGATAAAGTTATTGAGCGTTCGTGGCAACTTCGCCAACTTGATGCGGGTTGGTCAGAAAAAACTAATTTACCGACGTATCAAAGAATTTGGCTCGATGACGCATTTTTAGAAGAGCGTGGAAATAGTGATGAATGGCTCAATCGCGTAATTAAAGAATTAGCGCATTGGTTTTTAGACGGTTACAAAAAAGTAATTGGTAAAGATGCTGAGTTATTGGGTGATGAAGAATTGAGAGAAATTAGAACGCTCATTGAAGAAAATCAGGACGGTTTGTTATGAAAAGTATTTTGTTATTGCCACACATTAAAATTCAAAATGCCAACGCGCTTTCAAGTCCTTATACGATTGGTTTCCCAGCGATGACGGCGTGGCTTGGAGCGGTTCATGCACTACAACGAAAATTGAATCAAGCGGATTTTGAAGAGTTGAAATTTAAAAGTGTCGGCGTTGCGTGTCATGATTTGAATTTACAAACCCACAAAGGGCGCGGCGATTATGTACATTCTATTGTTAGCACGGGGAATCCACTGGATAAAGACGGTGGTCGTCCCGCATTTATTGAAGAAGCGCGTTGTCATTTGGATGTTTCGTTGATTATTGAAGTTGAAAACCTTCCATTTGATGACAGCGAATTGATTGACCAAGTCACGGCGTGTTTGCAACGCTTGAAAATGGCTAGTGGTGATATTTTAAGCTGCGGCAAAATTGAATTGTTGACCATTCATAATGAAGTTTCTCATCGCGCATTGATGCGAAAATTGATGCCGAGTTACGTTTTGATTGAGCGACTTGAATTGATGATTGATGCACATCCCCCCCGCCCCCCTTCAAAGGGGGGAAAGCAAGATGCGATTGATACGTTGCTTGATTATTTAACGATTCAACATCGGTGCGTTGAAAATGAAGATGGCAGCATTGAAT
>JBAXMT010000193.1:0-4509 GCA_037134135.1 Methylococcaceae bacterium
GAATAGTAATCCGTTGGTCATCGTTTTTGTAATGCTCTAAAAAGCGCGGAATGATATGCGTTTGAATCGCTTGCACTTGCTCAGAATTCGCGCCCAATTTTTGAAAATCGAGCTTCGATTTTTTGTCGTTGTGACAGTCTTGGCAAGACGTGCCTTGATGCGAATTTCCAGTTTTTTGCCAATTCATTGGCGCGTGAATTTTTGCGTGCAAAACGGCTTTTTCAGATTCATTTGCACTTTTCCATGTTGCGGCAATTTGTTTTGCAAACTCATCACTTTTCAGCAAAAAAATACGTTCATCATTTAAAAATGGCGCAATTTTTGGATTTACAAGGCGCACATTTTCATTATCGAGATTTTTGCCAATTCGCAATTCACCTGAAACAAACTGCGTTTTTTCCATATCAAACCAACGATAACTAAATTTTTCATTTTCAAAATGACACGTTTCACAAGCGATAAATTTAACGTGCATATTATTAAACGTGCGCGTTCGCAACGCTTTTTGATGCGGCAACGGTGTGTGGCAGGTTCGACAAAAACTTTGCGGCGCAGTTTCGAGTTCGCCAGCTTGTTTATGAAACGGTGGAATTACCAGTTTTTCACCGATTTCAACGTATTTATGTTCACGCAGTTTTTTCGCTGACAACTCAATTGCGGCTTGATTTGGCGTAACATTTTCAATTTGTTGTTGATGAAGTGGAATTTCTGTTGCAAACGCCGATTTAACGAAAAACAGAAAAATCAAAATAAACGTTCTCATAATTTTTCCTCGTCATTTTTTACAACAGGCTTTTCAAATCGCTTTTTAATTTTTGTCCATAAACTTTCTTTCTTCTTCGGTTTTGAACCAATAATAATGCGTTGAAATTTCTCTGCACCCAAAATCGAATTATTGTTGTTTTTGTTCAATTTACTATCATCGCCAAAAATGCTCCACGCAATATTACCAATGAAAAACAAAATTGAGAGCAAACCTAAAATTGCTGCTAATTTGTACCAAATTGATAATTTTTTGAACGTTTCAAAATCGGGTTTTAAAACATCGTCAACTTTCGTTTCAACGCCTAAACCGAGCGTTGCCACGCCGTGCATTTCTGAATTTAAAAATCCATTATTTGCCACACTTTTAGAATAATCTTTATGACAATTCGATTGCCCACACGTTTGCGAAAGATGAGCGGCATTCACCGATGATTCTGAATCTTCATCACGTTTAATGCCATGATGCAAACCTGTTGGCGCGTGGCATTCAACACAGGACGCGCCGTGTAAATTTCCATCTGCCAATAATCGTCCGTGCAACGTTTTATCATAACTTTCTGTTGAATGAATGAACTCCAAACTGACTGGTTTTTTCTCTTTCGTTTGTGGGTCTTCTTGTTCAACTTTTGCCATTTTGTCGATGTTGCTGTGACAATCAACACAGATTTTATTCGACAGATTTTTATTCAAATGGTTGCCAATATAACGACGCAAAATGTGACCGCTAAATTGATTTCGCCACGCATCACCCTCGTGACAAGTGCCACATTCTGCGTCATTGTGTGAAAATTCAGCTTTGAACGCTTCCATATTTGCCGCCGCAATATACGGTGCGTTATCGTGACAACGCCGACATGACGGCAACGCCGAATCTTTATCTTCTTGAATCCGATTTCCCGCCGCAAAATCTTTGGTTAAACCTTTGCCGTGTGCCGATTTTTCAAATTCTTTCGCAATGTCTTTATGCGTGAATGCTTTGCCATTTGAAGGTTCTTTAACGTGACAACTTTCGCCACAATCCACTAAACCGTCTTTTTCTTCATGCGGATAATCGGTGATTTTTCGATGACAATCTTTACACGGAACAGAACCATGCAACGAACCGTAATAATCCGATTTTAAAATTGAAGCACTGCGAATTTGCCCTTGTTTATCAACATATTTCAAATCGGGCAAACCGTGACACGAAAAACAACCATCAGGATCAGGCTGGCGTTTATCAGCAAATGCGGCGTTACAAAAAATCAGTAAAATCGCCAAAAAGAAAAATTGAAAACGCTTCATCAATGTACAACCACCGTAATTGTTAGCGCAGTTAAAAATCCCAAAATCATTGTCGCGTTAATCACTCGCGCCCATGAAATGGTTTGAACGGGCGTTACTTTCGGTTCAAAACGCGGTTTGAATGTAATCACTTGCCAATCAGGGTCTGGAAAAATTTCAGTGCCTTTTTTCACGCGCTTAGGCGTTTTATGACGTGAAGCGGTTGTCCATTCAATCGCGTTCCAATCGCACACATCAACGCATTCGTGACAATCCATGCAAGACGATTGTTCGACGACTGCGACTTTATCAATCATTTTTATCGCGCCACACATACAATTTCTCGCGCAAACATTGCAACCTGTGCAGCGTTCTTTTGCGACGCGGATTCGGTGGGTGCTACGAAAACGTGAGCCAAAACTGTTCACAATTCCATCAATTGCGCCAATCGGACACATGAATTGGCAATACGCACGACCTTTACTTGAAAAAAATCCGAGCAATAAAAGTAGCGACAAATTCACCAAACCTACAGCGGAAAAAATAAACGCTAAACCACCCGCGCCACCTGACATTGCTTCAACTAAACGTGGCACGGTAACGAAATTGCATAACGTACACGCGCTCACACCGATGGCTGGCAAAACGATTAAATACGTTCCTAAATAACTGTAGCGAATTTGAAATTGCGGCAACCAACGGTATTCGATTTTCCAACGGTCATTTAATAATCGGCTGACTAATTCGCTAAATCCACCGACGGGACACAAATAACCGCACCAAATTCGTCCGAAAAATAACGTCGTCAGCAAAATTAAACCAAACGCAATCACGCCAATCATTGCCGCTGAAACGTGCGTCGCAAAATCATCGAGCGACATATTCGGAAAATACAAATAAAACCGTCGCATACACAAACGCCCACATAAATCACTGTTGCCTGCAAGTTTCGGCAAAATCGCAAGCGGCGTTAAAAACAAAATGCAGGAAATAAAAATTGTGGTGTAACGAAAACGTTGAACTTTTGGAACGTCATTCCAACGTTGTAAAGTGGTTTTAAAAGGATTTTTCATTGTTTAATTCTCAAACTCATGACAACTCAAACATAACGTGCCGTCTTTTGCTGGCAGCCGTAATAAAACTTCATTTTTCAGGCGTTGATACGGTGGCAAGGTCGCGGCGATTTTTTCTAAACGCTCGTGTTTATCCGCTTCCATCACTTCATTCCAACTGTGTTTTTCATATTCCACACCTTTTTTAATATCGCCATTTACTTGGTTACTCGCAGGATTTTTTTCACCTAAAACCCCTTTTGCGTGTGGCGAATGGCACGTTAAACAAAGCACTTCGTTATTTTCAGAAAGAGGCAAATGCACGCCTTGTTCTTCTTCCGTTTTTCGCAATCGCGCTTTCATATTTCGAGCTGAACTTGTCGATTTTTCCAAAGTTTTCAAATTCGCGTCAGTGTGTTCAACGGCGTTGAAATGGGGTGTTTTTAAATGGCAACCTAAACACACTTTTTCGGGTGGTAAGCGCAAATGGGTATCAACCAACGGACGTAATTTGTCCCTCGATTCGTTGATTTCGCTGTGACAAAACAAACAGTTTTCTTTTTTAATCGTGCCGTCATCGTTTAGCATCAAATGAATGTTTGGACGCTCATGGGCTTTTTTATCGTGACAATTTGAACAAAATGTTTCTAATTTTTTCATGCCATTTGCACGCAAAAAATCAGGCGCATTTTTATCGATTTTGTCGTAAGGCGTTTCGTCGATTTTTTCTAAACCATGACACGTTTTACAGCCGATTTTGCGCCCTTCTTTTAAAACGAATTCAGTGGGTGGCTGCATTTCATCAAGTAATTTCACATCAACAGCGTGATGCAAATCAGGCAAATGTTTTGATTGTTTATAAGATTGCGTTTGCCAATCGTTGGATTCCTCGGCAAAAGCAAAATTACAAAGTAGCAACAGAAAAAATAAAATTTTCATAAGCCTTTCTGCACGCGCTCGCCGTGATTGTGGCATGTCACACAATCTGAACCGTTATCAAAATGCACGCCGTTCAAACCGTTTCCTGTATCGCGTTCACCTTCGCCGCTAATTTCTTTCATGTTGTGACACAAAACACAAAGTTGGCTGTAATTCGTATCGTTTTCGAGTAATTTCACGTTGTAAGGTTTGTTGCGAAATTTAGAATCGAGCAAAAATGCGCCTTTGCGTGAATCGTCAATAATCAAACCTTTATTTGTCGTGCCGTGCATCGTGTGGCAATCGACGCAATCCACAATCGTTTTATAAACGTAACCATCCCGCAAACCGTTGTATAAACCATCGCCTAAACCGTCTGGAACGCCGTGTTTATCAACTTTTCGATAATCATCTTCAGCGGCAATCGACTGGTCGCGTCGTCCCGCGTGAATAATCGGATAATTTTTTTGTTGATGCGTGCGATTGTGGCAACGCAAACAAAATTCGTTTT